>JBEPXL010000022.1:0-16041 GCA_041641935.1 Desulfobacteraceae bacterium
CTCATAACATACTGATTAAAATACTTATTTTTGTGAAGCAAAAGAAAAAAAGCCACAGAAACACCCCCCCGGTGTTCACGGCTTTCTGCATCGAACATAAGAATTTTTGTTACAGAGGCAAGGGATTTTACAAAAAAATGCGCGTCACTGCCGATATGTATTATAGAATCAGCTATTTGAATGAGAAGGGAAGTGCATCAAAAATTGTCACCTTATTTCCGGCTGCGAAGCCGTCCCATGATCCGGTCGATCATTCCGCTGCTTCTGCCGGTCATCTCCCCGAATTCAACGGCGACCTCAAAGGCATTCTGATCCACGACCCAGCGGTACCAGCGGATATGGACGACGGCATGAAAAGCGCCTTCCGGCATCCGGGATTTCAGTACCAGTTCCGGAGGCGATTCCAGACAGATCAGGGACCGGTTGCAGGCACTGACCTGCCGGGTCAGAAACCGGGCCCCGGTGGGTGAAAAGTCAATGACCGTCACCGGGAGTGTATCCCGACAGTCCCTGAACGATACCTCCAGAGCGGCTTCCCACGAAACCCTGTACCGTTTATCGCATCGACGTTCCCTTCTCCAGAAACTCATCCGGGCGATCCTCCGAAACTGCGGTTCACAGGTAAAGCTGGTAAATCCTGCCGAATTTCAAACGAACTATATCACAGACAGGAAACAGGAACAAACAGTTCACGACAACAAAAACAGAACCGGACCTTTTTCCCGTGAAACCGGGATTTTTCAATTGATAATATCATCCACCCTGCTATATAGACAGAATCTCTCAGGACAAACTTCTCTATTACCAGGTTTGGAAAGGATGTTCCGATGAAACTCCTGATTGTTTATTCCAGTCGTACCGGAAATACCCGCAGGATTGCCGAGGCCATCTTCGAAATTCTGCCGGAATCCCGCGAAATCCATCCCGTTGCAGCGGCGCCCCTTCCGGATGCGTTTGACTTTGTCGGAATCGGTTTCTGGGTCAACCAGGGCATGGCGGACGAGGCATCCCTGCAGTACATGCGCCGTATCCACAACCAAAAGGTGGGGCTTTTCGGAACCCTGGCCGCCTATCCGGATTCGGAACATGCCAGGGAATGCATGCAACAGGTCAAAAACCTTCTGGAAGAAAATGGAAACACCGTGCTGGGCGGCTTCATGTGCCAGGGAAAGGTCGATCCGGATGCCGTGGAGAAAGTCTCCTCCATCACGCCGGAAACCAATCCCATGACGGCCGAACGGCGGGACCGGATCGAGGAGGCCAAACGGCATCCCAATGAAAAGGATATCCTGAACGCCCAGACCGCTTTTGCGGCAATTCTTCAGAAACTGCAATCCTGATCATGATGATCCGATCGCCCATCGAAATCTATCAGGAGATTGTCCGGAATATCGAAACCGTCATCCGGGGCCACGGCACGGCGATCCGGAAGCTGCTGGCGGCCTTTGCCAGCGGCGGCCATATTCTTCTGGAGGACTACCCGGGAACCGGCAAAACGACCCTGGCCAAGGCACTGGCGCTCTCCATCAATGTCCGGTACAAGCGGATTCAGTTCACCCCGGATCTGCTGCCTTCGGATATTCTGGGGGTATCGATCTTTGATCAGAAGGCGGGCGCCTTCCATTTTCATCAGGGCCCCATCTTCACCAACATTCTCCTGGCTGATGAAATCAACCGGGCGTCCCCCCGTACCCAGTCCGCCCTTCTGGAGGCGATGGCCGAAAACCAGGTCAGCATCGACGGCAGACGCCATTCCCTGGATACCCTGTTTTTCGTCATTGCCACCGAAAATCCGGTCGAGTCCCGGGGCACCTATCCCCTTCCCGAAGCCCAGATGGACCGTTTTACGGCGCAGTTCAGCCTCGGCTATGTATCGGCGGAACAGGAAGTGTCGATCCTGTCCGACCAGCGGGTCGCCCGCCATCCCATCGACAGTCTTGCCCCCTGCACGACGGTCGAGGAGATTCTGGCACTGAAGGCGGCGGTGAACCGTACCGCCATCAGTGAGGAACTCAAACGCTACATTGTCGATATTGTCCAGGCCACCCGCCGTGCGCCGGGGGTGCTGCTGGGGGCGAGCCCGCGGGCGTCCCTGTCCCTGATGAAAACGGCGCAGGCGCTGGCCCTCTTTGACGGCGCCGGCTTTGTCACGCCGGAGCACATTCAGGAGATGGCGGTTCCGGTGGTCGCCCACCGGATGATGATGGACCCCCAGGCCCGCTTTTCGGGGCAGAACCCGGAAGATGTGGTAACGGAGATTCTGGAACAGACGCCGGTTCCGGCATGAAGGGCCATGAAACGATTTCTTTTTTACAACTTCCGGGTGCTGTACGCCATCCGGGAATGGATTCTCCGCCGGTTCACCTGGCCGGGGCTGCTGATTCTCTTCGGGATGATCGCATCGGCGGTGGTCGGCCTGGACACCAACCGTTCACTGGCCTATCAGGTCTTTACCTTTCTGGTCTGTATCCTGGTTCTGTCCATGCTGTTCAGCCTCCGCTTCCGGGCAGATGTGCAGGTTCAACGGACCCTGCCCAAATTCGGAACCGTCGGCGAACCGCTGGTGTACCGGCTGGAGATTGTCAACCGGGGGCGGAAACCGCTGCGGAATCTGGTGATTCTGGAACTGCCCGAAGATCCGCGCCCCGCCTACCGGGAGTTTCTGCAAATCCGGGAACCCGGAGAAACCCGGCGGAATCCCTTTGACCGGATCATGGGATTTTATCGCTGGGAATGGCTGGTGTCCCGGAACCGGCGGGCCGTCTTTCACCAGCAGAACATACCGGTCATTGCACCGGGAGACCGGCAGACGGTCCGGATGACCATGACGCCCACCGCCCGGGGCCGGATCCGCCTGGACGGTCTTACCGTTGCCCGTCCCGATCCGCTGGGGCTGTTCAATGCCCTCAAGCCGCTGACCGCTCCGGCATCGGTGCTGGTTCTTCCGAAACGCTATCCCCTGCCCGGCATCCGGCTGCCCGGTATCCGCCGGTATCATTCCGGCGGTGTTGCCCTCACCTCCTCGGTGGGGGACTCCGAGGAATTTGTCTCTCTCAGAGACTACCGCTTCGGCGACTCACTCCGCCGCATTCACTGGAAAAGCTGGGCCCGCACCGGAAAGCCGGTGGTCAAGGAGTTTCAGGGGGAATTTTTTGTCCGGTACGCCCTGATCCTCGACACCTTCACCGCCGAACCGGACAACGCCTTCGAGGAGGCCGTCTCCGTCGCCGCCTCTTTTGCCTGTACCATCCAGACCCAGGAATCCCTTCTGGATCTGATCTTCGTGGGAACGGAGTCCTACTGTTTCACCACGGGACGCGGCCTGGGGCAGACGGACCGGACACTGGAAATTCTGGCGGCAGTGGACAACTGCCCGGACAGAACATTTGACGAACTGGCCGGTCTGGTGCTGTCCCGGGCGGCCACCCTGAGCGGCTGTGTCTGTATCCTGCTGGACTGGGATCCGGCGCGGGAATCCTTCATTTCCCGGCTCAGGGGATACCGGATTCCGGTGCTGGTACTGGTGATCTCCGACCGCAGCACCGGCATGGCGACCGACGAAAACATCATGAGCGATGCGCCGGTCCATATCCGCCATATCCGGCCCGGCGCTGTTCCGGAAGGGCTGGCAGCCATATGAACATCCAGACACCTCCCCTGCTCATCGGTGCGGCCCTTCTCTTCTGGGGCTGGCAGACCGGCAACTGGCTGTTTGCCGTTCCCATGGCCCTGCTTCTGGAGGGATCACGGTTCATCCGGTTCCGCTGGGATTTTTCCGTCACCGATTTCAACCGGCTGTCCGACCTCTGCGCCCTGATTGTCATCGGAATCGTCTTTTACCTTCTGCTGACCGAGCGATCCATTTTCATTATCTTTATCCTGCTCCAGTGGCTTCCGGTCGCCTTTTTCCCCCTTATTCTCTCCCAGCGCTACAGCATGCAGGGGCGGGTCGATCTGCGTGCCATGTCGCTGATTTTCCGGAAACGGGACAAGAACGGCCAGCATTCGCTGCCGACCGCCCTGGATATCAGTTACCCCTATTTCGCCCTCTGCATTCTCTCGGCCGGTTTCGGCAATGTCAGAAGTCACAACTTTTATGTGGGAATGCTGGTTCTGGCGGCCTGGGCGCTCTGGCGGGTGCGGCCCCGTCATACGTCGCCTGTCATCTGGGCACTGGTGTTCCTGATGGCCTGCTACGGCGGATTTGTAGGACATGTGGGGCTGCACGGACTGCAGCAGTTTCTGGAAACAAAAGGGCTGCTCTGGTTCTACGATCTGGGCCGGGAAGATGCCGATCCCTACCAGAGCGTCACGGGCATGAATCACATCAACGCCCTGAAACCGTCGAGCCGGGTGATGTTCCGGGTCCGAACCGAAACCCCTCTTCTGTCTTCGCTGCTCCTCCGGGAGGCGAGCTATACCCTGTATAACGATGCCCGGTGGTTCGCTCTCCGGCCAGTCTTCCAGCCCGTGCCGCCGGAACTGGACGGCACGACCTGGACCTTCGCCCCGCCGGAAGACGCATCCTCCCAGGTCACGGTATCAGCACGGCTTACAGAAGGAACCGGCATGCTGAAACTGCCGGCCGGAACGGTGCAGGTGGCGCACCTGCCGGTTCAGATCCTCGAATCCAATCCCTTCGGGGCGGTGCGGGTCGAAGACGGGCCGGGCCTGGTCACCTACCGGGCCAGATACGGTCCCCGGACGCCGCTGGACAGTCCCCCCCAGCCGTCGGACCGGGTGGTCCCCGAAGGGGTTCGCCCGGCCATCGCCGGTATCGTCGATGAGATGGAGCTCCGGTATCAGACGCCGGAAAAGGTGATCCGGGCACTGGAATTCTATTTTTTCAACCGGTTCCGGTATTCCCTTTCCACCGTCAACCGGGGCGAACATGATCCGCTGGTCCGGTTTCTGACGGAAACCCGGTCCGGCCATTGTGAACACTTCGCCAGCGCCACCGTCCTGATGCTCCGGGAGGCCGGCATCCCCGCCCGGTACGCCACCGGCTACTCGGTCCATGAATGGAACTCCGACTGGGGATGGTATCTGGTCCGGACCCGCCACGCCCACGCCTGGACCATCGCCTGGGTGAACGGCCGGTGGATCGATGTGGATACCACGCCGCCCGACTGGCGGGCGATGGAGGATGAAGCCGCCTCTCCGTTCCAGGGGCTGATGGATCTCTGGTCCCGGATTACCTTCCTCTGGAATGAATGGCGCTGGCAGGAACAGGAGACCGCCTGGACCGGATACCTGATCTGGGCGCTGGTTCCCCTGGGCGGTTTTCTGCTGCTGCGGATTTACGCGAAGCGCAATATCCGGCGACTGGGGAAAGCGCCGGTTCCCGCGGCGGACCGTCCGGTCCGGCAGGGAAGTGATTCCCCCTTCTACCGGGTGGAAACCCGGCTGGTACAGATCGGCTTCCACCGGCAGGCCGGCGAACCCCTGCTGCGCTGGATCGACCGGATCGAAGCGGCCCGTCCGGATGAAATGGTGACGGATCATCTGCGCCGGATGGCCGATTATCACTACCGGTACCGGTTCGGGCCGGAAGGTCTTCCGGAAGCAGAAAAGAAAACCTTTACCCGTCTGGTCGAACAATGGCTGGTGAATCGAAAGCAAGGCATCTCCGCCTCTGCCGGGGCAACCGGTCAGGAATAAAGCGGATTTGACAGGGGCGCGGTTTTCTGCCATTTTGAGGGGTGTGACGTCATTGAAAGGAGACGCTTATGGAAGTGAAGCCGCTTACCCTCTCCACCCAGACCGACCGGATTACCGGCTGTCTGGCGGCCCTCGGGAATCATCCCGCCTCATCGGAATCCATTCTCGCCGGAACCTTTGCCGACGCCCCCGAATCGATCGTCCCCGATGCCCGCCGGTTTGAAGCCGTTGTCAACGCCCATCTCTACCGCTACATTCTGAAGTGCTACCGTCACAACACGGACCGGCTCTGCCTGTGGCGGTTCATCAAGAACCTTTCACCGGAACAGCTCCGGCACGATACGGAAAAGGACCCGGATCTGAAACTCCTGGACGCCCTCACGCGGATCTACCTGTACTCCGGCCCGCTGGATGACCTCACCTGCCTGTTCATTCCCCTCAATGAACACCGGCTGATACCCGATTATCTCCGCTGGATTCAATCCTATTTCTACCACGCCGACTACCCGACCAGTCTCCTGTGGCTTTATGCACTGGACAGTTCCCTTGCCAGTCTTTTTCCGGATGAAATCATCTTTCTGGGCCGCCGGACAGCGGAGACGGAGGCCAATATCTTTACCCCTGATTTTACCGATGAAGATACGGTTCTGCTGAAACGCTACTCCGAAGTCCCCGGCCACTATGTGCAGCTGGAAGGAAAGGTGGCCAATGACGAATTCCGCCACATGTATGCCTTCCTGAAAAAGGAATACCAGGACCGTTGCCTGAGCCGGTCGGGCCGCAGGGATGAATATCCCGACCACAGAACCTATGACCGGGAATGGGAAAAATTCGAGGATGTGCTACGGTTCGGGGTATCGGACCGGCATGAGCAGGGATGTATCAGTTTTTCGGATATGCGGTCCAGTACCGAATTTCTCAACACCTACGGAAAAAAAATCTACCTGAACAAGATCCAGCAGCCGTTTTTCGAACAGACCAAACTGATCAGCAAACTGTACAACGGCCGCATAGACAAGTTCATGGGCGACAATGTCATGTGCGTGTTTCTGAAGCGGCCCCGTCCGGAAGGCGATCAGGCCGCCGTTCTGAACAACTTCTTCGCCATGTTCGACCTCTGCAGGATACTGTATGACCTGATCCGGAAGCAGGGACTGGAAGGCTCCCGCCTGGGACTCCGCAGCGGTGTCACCTACGGCGACCAGATTCTGCGGTCCAACCTGGGCAACGAGTTTGTCCGGGATTTCACGGTCACCGGCGAAACCGTCAATCTGGCGGCCCGGCTGGAGCATATTTCCATTCACGAACTGAAACTGCACAATGATATCTATTTTCAGGATACCATCGACCGGTTTCCGAAAATCAGCCGTCTGGTATCCATCTGTGACGACCGGTCCAGCCTGAACGAGGAAACCCTTTCCGTCATCGAAGCCTTTACCCTTTACCAGAACATCCATTCCAACCTGGCCTTTCTGGCAGACGCCCGGTTCGATATCCGCATGAACCAGCCCTTCTACCTGAAACTGAAGGAGCATCTGCAGCAGAAAGGATTCGAGCGGGTCAATCCCGATACGGCCCGACGCCACGGGTATGACGAATACGAAGTGGACGGTTTCCGTCTCCGGTTCTATTTCATGTACTACAATCCCAAGGGATTCAATGCCTTCGAGGCCATCCGCATCCTCCCCCTGACACCGGATGTGCTCTGTCATCTCGATATGCTGGCGCTCCGCTGACCTCGCCCGGAAAGAAAAATCCTTGAAGCCGTCCCTGGATAACGGTATAAAAAATCAGGGAATTCAAATCAGTTCAATCTCTCTCTGCCGGCCCGCACACCGGCGGTCGAAAGTACAATATGGGCAAAACCCTGAACCTGAGAAACAAAATACTGATCCCCATCGGCCTTCTGGTTCTGCTGGTTTCGGCAGGCACCATTCTCCTGCTCTATAACCATGTGGACAGCCTTCTGCGGCAAAACGCCCTGGAACTGGCCGGGGAGACGGCCCGCCGGTACGGCAGTGAAATCAAAACGGCGGTTCTGCCGGCCCTCCACACGGCCCGGACCATGGCCCGGACCTTTGAAGGGCTGCAGAGAACACCGGGGGGACTGACGCCGACCCGGCTGGACCGGGTGGTCCGTAGCGTCATGGAAGCCCGTCCGGACCTGACCGGTGTCTGGACCTGCTGGATGCCCGGCATGGTGGCCGACCCGCCGGAGATATGGACCGCTGTGTCCGGACAGTATGTGCCCTACTGGCACCGGTTTTCCGGCGAAATCACGGTTGATGCGCTCTCCGGCACGGACCGGCACGGGGAAGAACTCTGCCGCGCCGTGCTGGAAACCGGTCAGGAGCAGGTGAGTGAGCCGGTGCGGCGGCAGTCCCGGGAAACCGAACTTCTCCAGATTACCCTGGCCGTACCGGTCCGTGAAGGAGAAAACCGCACCGGTGCGGTCGGCGTCTCCCTTCCCCTCTCCGTTTTCGATCCGCTCATCACGGCCATCCATCCCTTTGAAACCGGGTACGGCTTTTTCGTCTCCAACAGCGGCATCACCCTCGCCCATCCCCTCCGGGAACTGCTGGGACAGCCGACCACCGATCTTGTTCCCGAAGTCCACCGCATTCCGATCCGCCAGGCGATCCGGAACGGTGAAACCTACGGACTCTATAAAACCTCCCTCGCCGGAGAAAAGACTTACTCCTACTTCGTCTTTACCCCGTTTCACATCAGTGCCGACCTCCCCCCCTGGAGTGCGGCGGTGGCCATTCCCCTCAACAAGGTGCTGGCCGATTCCCGGTATATCGCCTTCTGGGCCTTTGTCATCGGCCTGACGGCGATTCTGATCCTGATCCTGATGATCTTCGCCCTGTCCCGCCGGATTGTCCGCCCCCTGGAGACGGTCCGGGACACCTGCCGGGCCCTGGCCTCGGGACACTTCGGGGAACGGATCAACCTGGAGAGCGGAGACGAGTTCGGAGAAATGGCCGGATACATCAACCGGTCCTTCGATATCGTCATCGACAAGATGTACTGGTACGAGGGAATGCTCGACGCCATTCCCTTTCCCGTCTGCATCACCGATATGGACCTGCACTGGACCTTTGTCAACCGCGCCGCCGAATCGGCCATGGGAACCACACGCGCGGCGCTGGCCGGCACCGACTGCAGCACCTGGGACACGGTCCTCTGTGGCACCGGAACCGTCTTTCATATGCTGCAGAAGGGCAAAACCGGCGATAACTTCTATCATGCCGAAACCGACAGCCACTACCAGATCGACGCGGCCTGGCTCCACAATGCCCGGGGGGAACGGATCGGCATGATCGAAATCGTCCAGGATATTACCGAATCGGTCCGGCTCAAGGAACAGACAGAACAGCGTCACTGGCTCCGGAACGGGGAGGCCGAACTGAACCGGGTCATGCGGGGGGAACTGCCCCTCCGGGAACTGGGCCGGAACATCATCACCTTTCTCTGCAAATATCTGGATGCCTATGCCGGTCTCTTCTACCTGACCAGTGATGCGGGAGACCGTCTGAATCTGATCGCCTCCTATGCCTGCCAGAAGCGAAAGCATCTCTCCGCCTCCATCGAACCCGGCGAAGGTGTCGCGGGGCAGGCGTTTCTGGAACAGAGTCCGATCCTGATGACACGGGTTCCAGGGGAATATACGCCCATCTCCTCCGGCCTGGGCGCGGCCCCTCCCCATAACATTCTGGTGGTCCCCTTTCTGTTTGACGGAGCGGTCAAGGGGGTCGTCGAAATCGGTGCATTTCATCCGTTTTCCGAACAGGAAACCCGTTTTGTCGAAGGGGTCTCCCATGCCATCGGCGTGGCGGTCAACACGGCAACCTCCCGGACCCGGATGAAGGAACTTCTGGAACAGACGCAGCATCAGGCCGAGGAACTCCAGGTGCAGCAGGAGGAACTCCGGCAGACCAATGCCGCCCTGGAACAGCAGACCCGGGCACTGAAGGCTTCCCGGGAGAGTCTTCAGGAACAGCAGGAGGAGCTCCGGGTGACCAACGAGGAACTGGAACAGCGGACCCGGGATCTGGAAGCCCAGCGGGATGCCATCCGGGAGAAAAACGAGGCACTCAAGGCCGCCCAGGCCGAGATTCAGCATAAGGCAAAGGATCTGGAAACCACCAGCCGGTACAAGTCCGAATTCATGGCCAATATGTCCCATGAACTCCGGACCCCCCTCAACAGCATTCTGATCCTCTCCCAGATTCTCGCCGACAACCGGGGCGACCATCTGACGGAGAAGCAGCGGGAGTTTGCCGAGACCATCTATTCCTCCGGCGCCGATCTGCTCTCCCTCATCAATGATATTCTGGACCTGTCCAAGATTGAAGCCGGAAAAATGGAAATGATCCCCGAGGAGAACCGGATCAGTGATCTGGCCGACGATGTCCGGCGACAGTTTCAGCCGGTAGCGGACCAGAAGGAGATCGGGTTCTCGGTCCGGATCACCGAAGAGATTCCCGCGACCATCTGCACCGACGGAAAGCGGCTCTGGCAGGTACTCAAAAATCTTCTCTCCAATGCCTTCAAGTTCACCCATACCGGAGAGGTCATACTGAAGATTTTCCGTCCCTCCTCTGAAACAAATTTCAGGAACCCGGGTCTGAAGCCGGAAACCGCCATCGCTTTCGCCGTTTCCGACACCGGGATCGGTGTAGCGGCGGAAAAGCAGCAGATCATTTTCGAGGCGTTCCAGCAGGCCGACGGCACCACCAGCCGGAAGTACGGGGGCACGGGTCTCGGGCTTTCCATCTCACGGGAGTTCGCCCGGGCACTGGGCGGGGAAATTCATCTGGAGAGTGTTCCGGATCAGGGCAGCACCTTTACCCTCTTTCTGCCCGAGCAGCTGCCCGCAGCACAGGCGGAAGAGATCATCGCCCCCCCGGCGCCCCGTCCCTCTGTCCCTCCGGAACCGGTGTCACCGGAAGAAGAGACCGAAGTTCCCGGACAGCCGGTACTGGTCAGGGACGACCGGCGTAAAATACAGGCGGAGGACAAGACCCTTCTGATTATCGAAGATGATCCCAACTTCGCCAGCGTGATGCTGGACCTGGCCCGGGAGCGGGAATTCAAGGGGCTGATCGCCGAAGACGGGGAAACGGGCCTTCATTTCGCCGACTATTACCGGCCCAGCGGCATCATCCTCGATATTGGTCTGCCCGGCATGGACGGATGGACGGTGATGGAACGGCTCAAACAGAATCCGGTTACCCGCCACATTCCGGTCCACTTCATCTCCGCCTCGGAACGGAACATGAACGCCATGAAAATGGGGGCGGTCGGTTTTCTGAGCAAACCGGTCACGGTGGAGATGCTCGATGAGGCATTCCAGCGGATTGAACAGGTTGTCTCCCGTCCCGTCAAGCGGCTGCTGGTGGTGGAAAATGACGCGGTGCAGATGCGTTCCATCCTGGAACTGATCGGCAACGGAGACGTGGTCAGCCACGCGGCAGGCACCGGCGGGGAAGCCCTTGATCTGCTCCGGGATGAATCCTTCGACTGCATGATCCTCGATCTGGGCCTGGAGGACATGACCGGCTTCGACCTGCTGGCAAAGCTCCGGCAGGACCGGACCCTGTCGAAAATCCCGGTGATCATCTATACCGGCAAGGATCTGACCCGGCAGGAGGAAGCCGAACTCCAGAAGTACGCCGACAGCATCATCATCAAGGGCGTCCGGTCGCCGGAACGGCTGCTGGACGAAACGACCCTCTTCCTTCACCGGGTCGCCGCGGACCTGCCCGGGGAAAAACAGGAAATGCTGACGCGGTTTCACGACCGGGACGCGATCCTTGCCGATAAAACGGTTCTGATTGTGGATGACGACATGCGCAATGTCTTTGCCCTGGGCAGTGTGCTGGAAGAAAAGGGAATCCGGCTGCTGGAGGCCAGAAACGGGATCGAAGGGCTCACCCGTCTGGAGCAGCATCCGGAAACGGATCTGGTGATCATGGACATTATGATGCCGGAAATGGACGGCTATGAGGCCATCCGCCGGATCCGGGAGCAGAAGGCCTTTCAGAAGCTGCCGGTCATCGCCCTGACCGCCAAGGCGATGAAGGGGGACAAGATCAAGTGCATCGAGGCGGGGGCCAATGATTATCTGGCCAAACCGGTCGATACCGCCCGGCTGCTGTCCCTGCTGCGGGTCTGGCTGTATGAGTGACCGCATGGCGACCCCTCAGCTTGAAACGGAACAGATCGAGATCCGGCTGCTGCTGGAGGCGATCTACCTGAAATACGGTTATGATTTCCGGGACTACATGCAGGCGCACATCCGGCGGCGGGTGCGCCACCGGCTGAAGGATTCGGGCATGTCGAGTATCTCCGAAATGCAGCACCGGGTTCTCACCGATCCGGATTTCTTCGGAACGCTGCTCCTCGACTTTTCCATCAACGTGACCGAAATCTTCCGGGATCCCGCCTTCTATGGAACCATCCGGGAGGAGGTGGTTCCGATGCTGAAGACCTATCCCTTTGTCAAGATCTGGCATGCCGGATGTGCCACCGGGGAGGAGGTCTATTCCATGGCGATTCTGCTCCGGGAGGAAGAGATCTACGAAAAAACCCAGATCTACGCCACCGACTTCAATGAAACGGTGGTCCGGAAGGCCCGGCAGGGCATCTATCCCATCGGGCAGATGAAAACCTATACAAAGAATTACCAGCGGGCGGGGGGACGGCGTTCCTTTGCCGAATATTATACCGCCCGGTATGACGCGGTCATCTTTGATCCGGCACTCCGGGAACAGATCATCTTCGCGGACCACAACCTGGTCACCGACAGCGTCTTCGGTGAAATGCAGATGATCCTCTGCCGGAATGTACTGATCTATTTCAACAGGGATCTCCAGCGCCGGGTGTTCCGGCTCCTCTACGACAGTCTGGTTCCGGGCGGGTTTCTCTGCCTGGGGAGCAAGGAGAGTCTTGCCTATTCCGGACTTGCCGACCGGTTTGAACCGGTATCGGAGAAAGAGAAGATCTTCAAGAAACAATGGTAGCCCGATGAACATAACCTATGAAGCGGTGGCGATGGGCGCATCGGCCGGAGGCATGAATGCGCTCCGGACGGTTCTGTCCGCTCTGCCGGAAACCTTTCCGGCTCCGGTGCTGGTGGTGCAGCATATCAGCCCGGATTCCGACAATTATCTGGTTTCCTATCTGGATGACAACTGTGCGGTCACTGTCAGGGAGGCCGAAGAAAAAGAACCGCTGCAACCGGGAACGGTCTATGTCGCGCCGCCCGACTACCATCTTCTGGTCGAATCGGACCGCACCCTGTCCCTCTCCCTGGAAGAGAAGGTCTGCTATGCCCGCCCCGCCATAGATGTTCTCTTTGAAACAGCCGCGGATGTCTTCGGCCCGGCGCTGGTGGGCGTGGTGCTGACCGGGGCCAACCGGGACGGCAGCAATGGTCTCAGGGCGATCCGGGAGCGGCAGGGACTGACGGTGGTCCAGTCGCCGGAGTCAGCGCTGGCCCCGGAAATGCCCCGTGCCGCCCTGTCGGCCACTCCGGTGGATCATGTCGTTCCCCTGAACGGGATCGGCCCGCTGTTACACAAACTGTTTATGGGGGACCATGTCTGAAAAGGTGGATATACTGATTGTGGACGACCGGCCCGAGAATCTTCTGGCGCTGGCGTCGCTCCTGGAAAATCCCGGGCTGAATATCGTTCAGGCCCGGTCCGGCAACGAAGCTCTTGGGCTCACCCTGCAGTACGATTTCGCGCTGATTCTTCTGGATGTCCAGATGCCTGAAATGGACGGATTCGAGACGGCGGAACTTCTCCGGTCCCGGCAGAAGACCCGTCACATTCCCCTGATTTTCATCACCGCCATCAACAAGGATGAACAGCATATCTTCCGGGGCTATGAAACCGGCGCCGTGGATTACCTGTTCAAGCCCATTGCCCCCTGGATGGTACAGAGCAAGGTCCGGGTCTTTGTCGAACTCTACCAGCAGAAGAAGGCGCTGGAAACCACCACCCGGACCCTGGAACAGACGGTGGACCGGCTGCAGCAGTCCCAATCGGATCTGCGGCAGTCGGAAGAAAAATACCGCCTGCTGATCGAAAACGCCAATGACGCCATCGTGATCATTCAGGAGGAACAGCTTGCCTTCCACAACCGCAGAACCCTGAGCATGACCGGCTACACCGATGCGGAACTGGAAGATTTTCCGTTCCGGGAACTGGTTCATCCCGACGACCGGGAGATGGTCATGGAGAAACACCACCGGCGTCTTTCGCTGAGGGAGTCCTCCGAAACCTACACCTTCCGGTTTATCAGCAAAACAGGGGACACCATCTATGGAGAAGTGAGCGTCATTCTGATTTCGTGGCAGAACCGTCCGGCGGTACTCTGCTTCATCCGGGACATCACCCGCCAGCGGAAGCTGGAAGCCCATCTGCAGCAGGGGCAGAAGATGGAAGCCATCGGTACCCTGGCCGGGGGCATCGCCCACGACTTCAACAACATTCTCGGGGTCATCATCGGCTACTCGGAGATGGCGGTGCAGGAGATCCGGGAGACCCCGGTGGTGCGGCACAATCTGGAACAGGTGCTGAAGGCGAGTCACCGGGCCAAGGAACTGGTCCAGCAGATCCTCAGCTTCAGCCACAAGACCGAGCAGGATCTGAAACCGGTGATGCTCAACCCCATTGTCAAGGAGACGATGAAACTGATCCGGGCCTCCCTGCCGAAGACCATCGACATTCAGCAGGAAATCGCGGATGACCTGCTGATGACGCTGTCCACACCGACCCATATTCATCAGGTACTGATGAACCTCTGTACCAACGCGGCCCATGCCATGGAAGAAGACAGGGGCGGGGTTCTCACCGTCAGGCTGGCGGGCTGTGATTTCGACACCGATGATGTGGAACCGTTTCATCTCCCCGCCGGTTCCTATGTGCGGCTGTCGGTGAAGGACACCGGACACGGCATTTCGCCGGACATTCTCCGCCGGATATTCGATCCCTACTTTACGACCAAGGAGGTGGGCAAGGGAACCGGCATGGGGCTGTCCGTGGTCCACGGTATTGTGCAGAGCCAGAACGGCGGCATTAATGTCCGGAGCCGGCCGGGAAACGGAACGACCTTCGAGATTCTGCTGCCGCGCATCCTGACGCAGCCGCCGGTTCCGGAGGAAAAGCCGGTCCCGATTCCGGAAGGAGACCAGCGGATCCTGTTTGTCGATGATGAACGGCTTCTCGCCCGCCTCGGAAAACAGATGCTGAGCCGCCTCGGGTATGAAGTGGAGTCCCATACCAACCCGCTGGTGGCGCTGGAAGTCTTTCAGGAAAGCCCCGATGCCTTTGACCTGGTGGTGACGGACATGACCATGCCGCACCTGACCGGAGATATCCTGGCACAGGAAATCCGGCGCATCCGGCCCGACCTGCCGATTATCATGTGTACCGGCTACAGTGACAGGGTGGATGAAGAAAAGGCCCGTGCCATGGGAATCAACGATTTTCTGCTGAAGCCGCTGGCCATCAGGAAACTGGCCGAAGCGATCCACCGGGTTCTTCTGGAAAAAGAGGACGGATGAGCCGGTTCCGTCCCACTCTGTCAGGTGTTGCCCCGATACACCCGCTGCCTGGCCCCGGCAGCCGCCCGGAGGGGACCGACCTGAACATCCACATAATCATAGATTCTGGCCCGGGTTTTACCGGGGGCGGGCCGGAGAACCCGTCCCATGTACTGCAGCAGCCGCCCGCCGAATTTGACGGGGGTTACGATGAAGAGAGTCGTCAGGCCGGCACAGTCGAACCCTTCCCCGATAAGCTGGCCGGTGGCCACCAGCACCCGGACCTCCCCGCGCCCCACCCGGTCGATGACATCACGCCGCCGGGCCGGGGAAAGATCGCCGGTCAGCAGTTCCGCTTCCACATGATGTTTAAAGCGGAGAAGGGACTGGAGAAGTTCGCAGTGCTTTTTCCGGTCCGACAGCACCAGACAGATGCCCTCCCCTTTTTCGACCTCCCGGGCCACGTCCGATGCGATCAGCCGGTTTCGTGCGTCATCGGCGGTCAACTCGGACAGCATCTTCGGATACTCGCTGGTGGGGTCGTGAAAGGGAACAAACGCCGTCTCCCGGACCACCACCTCGGCGTCCAGAATGTGCCCCTTCTCCACCAGCCCGGCCTTGTCGATGGTGTAGTGGGGATCGCCCAGGTACCAGAAGATCAGCTCCCCCAGTCCGTCCCGCCGCTGGGGGGTTGCGGTCAGTCCCAGCATATACTGCGCGTCAAAGGCCGAGACCGCTTCGGTGAAGGTCCGGCTCGGAGTCCGGTGGCATTCGTCCACAATCAGGTGGCCGATCCGGGGGGCGACTTCATCCGCGCACTT
>JBEPXL010000023.1:0-15818 GCA_041641935.1 Desulfobacteraceae bacterium
GGCGACAATGATGTGGTCGAGCAGGTCCGGGCCGGTGACCATGTTGTAGCTCTCCTTGATGGCGTCCATGAGAGCGAAGTTCCGGTCGGTCATCAGCGGAATCATGTACAGGCAGACATAGGTGATGCCGAAGATGACGATGATGCCGGGCAGGAAGAAGATGGAAAAGCCGATGGACGACACGATGACGGCCAGGAGCCCGAAGCCGAGCAGGGGCAGAAAGAGCCGCATTTCGGAGAAGAGATCCTGCACCTTGGGTTCTCTGCCGCTGCGGATCATGAGCAGCAGGGCCTGCATGTATCCCGCGCCGAGGACCGGACCGAGGATGCCGAGGGTGGCGAAGCTGACAACGGCCGTCGCCAGGGTGAGCAGAAGCAGCGGCACAATATTGTCAAGGGTCAGCTTCCATGCGTCTTCCAGAAGTGTTTTAAAGTCCATTCAGATAAGCCTCCTTGGTATTCAGAAAGTTTGTGAGAAAAAATGGTTCAACAGCTTGAAATATCCATAAAGAAAAGATGTTTACTTCGCCCGACCATACCCTGAACCGGGCAGTTCTGTCAATAAGCGCCCTGTCGATGCCGTCCTCATGAAGGGCGGCCACGGTCAGAAATCATCAAACCGGTTTTCATCCAGGGCGATCTGCCGGACCGGTTTTTTTTTCTGCCGGGTGACAGCCGGTGTTTCCGGTGCGGAATCCGGGGCCGGAGGCGGCGCTTTCCCCGCTGTCCGGGCCGGTGTCGCTTCCGCCCCCTCACTGATAGGAATCTCTTTCCTGCTTTTCCGGCCTCCGATCAGGCGGATCAGTTCGATCACAGCACCCCGCATCCTTCCGGCCTCATTACCAAGATTTCTTGAAATGGAAGCCGATTCTTCAGCGCTGGCTGCATTCTGCTGAACCACATGGTCCATCTCGACCGTGGCCCTGCTGATCTGTTCGATCCCGTTCGCCTGTTCATCGGATGCCAGTGCCAGCTCCCGGATCAGTTCCCCCACTCTGGCGGCGCTGTCGGTGACTTCGGAAAACGCGTCACTGGTCCGGGTGACCAGTTCTGCTCCTTCCTGTACCATTTTTACCGTTCCCTGTATCCGCTCCGTCGTATTTCTGGCCGCCTCGGCCGCCCGTTCCGCCAGATTCTTGACCTCTCCGGCAACCACGGCAAAACCGGCCCCGGCCTGACCGGCACGGGCGGCCTCGACAGCCGCATTCAGGGCCAGGAGATTGGTCTGAAAGGCGATCTCGTCGATGAGATTGATGATCCGGGCGGTTTCTTCGCCGGCCTGACTTACATCGGTCATGGTGCGGGTCAGGTCCGACATTGTAGTATTGGCACGGGAGACGATCTGATTCGCCTCGTCCATCAGAAGACGGGCCTGTTCTGTGTTTTCGGCATTCTGCCGGATCATGGCCACCATCTCTTCCAGAGAAGAGGCGACCTCTTCAAGGGATGCCGCCTGTTCGGTTGCGCCTCCGGACAGAGAGGTACTGGCCGTGGTGAGATGGTCAGTCGATTCATGAAGGATATCCGAGGTATTGTCGAGCCGGTCGATGACACTGCGGATACTGCCGGTAATGTTCCGGGTCAGGAAAAATCCGAAGAAAGCGCCGAACAGCAGCGCCGCAAGCGTCACCCATAAAATGATCCGGTTGGACGCATTTTCCACGGTACCGAGATTCTCTACGGTCAGATCGCGGAAGGTGCTGAATATTCCCTTGATTGTGTCGGTATGGCGATTGAGTTCCGCCAGGATGTTCTGCTGCCGGATCACTTCCTCCTGATACGCCCGCACCAGCCTTTCAAAATGCGAGAACTGCTCCCGTATCTTCTCGCCCCTGGCCGTCAGAACCGGACTGTTTTCGATCCGGGTCCACCAGGCGTCAAAGGCTTCCGTCATCTCTGTCATGGCCGCTTCCACATTCCGCCACCGCAGCTCGTCATTGCGTGTGAAATAGAATGATATTGTGCCGGACAGCAGTCTGGCGGCCACGATCATGTTCTCTGTGAAGAGGGGCGGGGTTTCCCTGATGATCGTGAACAGGGCTTCATGTCGTTCCTGTATTGCATCCTGCAGCCGGATTTTCTCGGATTCCGAAGCGACATAGGCATTGAACTTGTCGTGGTATCCGGTAATCTCTTCCTGAAGACGGACCAGTTCTCCGGCGATTTTCCGGCTGACGATATCGGCCGGCAGGTTTTTCATCTGCCCTGACGCCCGGTCCAGGGCGGCACGGACATCTTCTTCTGCTGACACCTGTACCGCCCGTCCTTCCGGGTAGTTGTTGAGCAGCCACAGGTCTGTATGTTCTTTGGCCTGGTGGAAATGGTACTGAACGATCTGGATCTCCCGAAATCGTTCAACGCCGTCCGTCATATAGCGAAGGGCGATAAAACCCGCTCCGCCGACGACCACGGTCATTGCCAGAACGATCAGGAAGCCGCAGCCGATCTTTTTTCCCAGGCCCGGGTTCCAGTGCATCAATGGACAGTCCTCTGTCAGGAAGGATGGTTTACTTCTGTTCGTATCGGTATTTTATTCGCCTGACCGGAGCATTATGCATATCCGCCGGAGAATGGCAAATGGTTTCCAGCTGCCGGTTCGACAGGCAGATTCCATGTGAACCGGCAGCCGGAGGGCAGGGGAGACGGAAACAAATGGCCGCTATTTTTCAAGAATCAGCGTCACCGGGCCGTCATTGACCAGGGCCACATCCATCATGGCTCGGAACTGCCCCGTCTCTGTCGGAACCCCTTTCTGCCGTGCCTGTTCCACAAAGTACTCGTAGAGTTGACTGGCCCTGTCCGGCGGCGCCGCCTGCACGAAGGAAGGGCGGCGCCCCTTGCGGCAGTCCCCCAGCAGGGTAAACTGGGAGACCACCAGAAGACTTCCGCCGATATCCACCAGGGACCGGTTCATCTTTCCTTCCTCATCCTCGAAAATCCGCAGATGGATGATCTTGTCCACCAGATAACCGGCCTCCTTCTCCGTATCCTCCCCGGCCACGCCCAGCAGCACCAGGATTCCTCTTCCGATCTTTCCCACGACCGTTCCGTCCACAGTGACGGAACTCTCTTTCACTCTCTGAAGAACCGCACGCATATCATCGCTTCCCGAAAACATCTGCAAAAGGATTGTTAAACGGCCGGTTCCGGTCTTCCTGCTTCTTTTTCTTCGGCGGTTTACCTTTCTTTGCCGGTCCGGCATCGGGAGATTTGCCCCCCTTTGCCGGTTTTTCTCCGGGAACCGATTTCATGGAAAGGGAAATCCGCTTCCGGTCCAGATCCACATCCAGAACCGTCACCATCACCTTCTGCTGGACCCTGACCACCTCCGCCGGGTCTTTTACGAACCGGTCCGCCAGTTCGCTGATATGGACCAGTCCGTCCTGATGCACGCCCACATCCACAAAGGCGCCGAAGGCGGTTACATTGGTGACGATGCCCGGCAGTTTCATCCCCGGAACCAGGTCTTCCATCTTTTCGACGCCCTTGGCAAAGGCGAACATCTCGAAATTTTTTCGCGGATCACGCCCGGGCTTGTCCAGTTCCGCCATGATGTCCGTCAGCGTCGGCAGCCCCACCTTCTCCGTCACATACCGGTTGATCTGAATCTTCCGGCGGAGATCCGCCTGCCGGATCAGATCGGCGACGGTGCAGTCGAGATCACGGGCCATCTGTTCCACAATCGGATAACTCTCCGGGTGGACGGCGCTGGCATCCAGCGGATTGTCACCGTCGCTGACCCGGAGAAAACCCGCGCACTGCTCAAACGCCTTGGGACCGAGCCGGTGGACGTTCTTCAGGTTCGCCCGGGACCGGAAGGGGCCGTTTTCATCCCGGTAGGCGACAATGTTCCGGGCCAGCTGGGGACCGAGCCCCGAAACATAGGTGAGCAGCTGGGCACTGGCCCGGTTGACATCCACCCCTACCGCGTTGACGCAGCTCACTACCACGTCGTCCAGGGACTGCTTCAGGTCGCTCTGGTCCACATCATGCTGGTACTGCCCCACACCGATGGATTTGGGGTCGATCTTGACCAGTTCCGCCAGGGGGTCCATCAGCCGCCGGGCGATGGAGACCGCACCGCGCACCGTCAGGTCCAGCTCCGGAAACTCCTCCCGCGCCACCGCCGAGGCCGAGTAGATGGACGCTCCGCTCTCGTTGACCAGAATCACCGGAATGTCACCGGGCAGGCCGATGCCCCGCAGGAAGGACTCCGTCTCCCGGCCCGCCGTGCCGTTTCCCACGGCAACGGCTTCGATCTCACAGGTCTGACAGAATGACTTCACCATTTTTTCCGCCTTCTCCGGCTGATGAAGATAGAAGGTGTCATGGTGAAGCAGTTTTCCCTGCCGGTCCAGGCAGACCACTTTGCATCCGGTCCGGAAACCGGGATCCACCCCCATGACCCGTTTCGCGCCCAGGGGCGGGGCCAGCAGCAGTTCCCGGAGGTTTTCGGCAAAGACCTGAATCGCCTCGGCGTCGGCCCGTTCCTTGGTCGCCAGCCGAATCTCCGTTTCCATGGAACGGGAAAGGAGTCGTTTGTAACTGTCCTGCACCGCCATCGCCACCTGCCGGGCATCCTCCCCGTCGCCGCGGACAAAACGCCGCGTCAGCAGATCCAGGGCGTCCTCTTCCGGCGGTGCAACGGTGAGATTGAGGATATCCTCGTTTTCCCCCCGCCGCATGGCCAGAATCCGGTGAGAGGGGGCTGCGGTAACCGGCTCCTGCCATTCAAAATAATCCCGGTATTTGGCGCCTTCCGTCTCTTTACCGGAGGAAACCGTGCACCGGAACACACCTTTAGAGGCAAAAACAGTCCGCAGGGCGGAACGGGTTTCAGCGTCTTCGCTCACCATCTCCGCGATGATATGGCGGGCCCCGGCCAGAGCGTCATCGACGGAATCCACCCCCTTTTCCGCATCGATAAAAGAGCCGGCCGCCTGGAAGGGATCGGTTCCGTTCTGTTCCAGCAGGGACAGAGCCAGCGGTTCCAGCCCCTTCTCCCGGGCCACGGTCGCCTTGGTGCGTCGCTTGGGCCGGTAGGGCAGGTACAGGTCTTCCAGAACGGCCAGGGAATCGGCTGTTTCGACCGCCTCCCGGAGTTCGTCGGTCAGATGACCATGTTCTTCCAGGGATTTCAGGATGGCAGCCCGGCGGCTGTCCAGTTCGGCGAGCTGTTCCAGGCGGTCCCGGACGGCGGTAATGGCTACCTCGTCCAGGCTGCCGGTGGCTTCCTTGCGGTAACGGGCAATAAAGGGAACCGTGGCGCCTTCTTCAAGGAGTCGGGCCGCCGCCTCGATCTGCGCCGGATTCAGGTTCAGTTCTTCTGCAATTTGCGTAATATGTTTTACATCCATTCCTGTCGTGTTTATCCTCTCTCCGGTTGATGTTGATTTGGTCAACCTAATAGGCAGACCGGCAGAGAAAGTCAAGGGACATTGAAAATGGGAGAGCGCTTGACAAAATCACCAGGCCCCATTACAACGCGCTGTACTTTTGGAACTGACATAACGGAAACATGATGGAAATACTGATCGAAACCCTGATGCACACCGGCCGGCTTCTGATGCGGATTGTGCCGGTCATGATCATCAGCCTCATCGGTGTGGAAGTGCTGATGCAGCTGGGGCTGATGAAACGGCTGGAGCCGCTGGGAAAACCGCTGGCGAAGCTGTCCAATCTTCCATCGGAAAGCGCCCTGACCTTTCTGACCGGCATCGGCTCCATGGTGGCGGCCCACACCATGACCGCCCAGTTTCACCAGGACGGACGGATCACCAGCCGGGAAATGGTTCTGACCGGTGTGCTCAACACGGCCCCGTTCCATTTCCGGGAAACGGTGACATTCCAGTTTCCGGTGGTGCTGCCGCTTCTGGGGCTGGAACTCTGCCTGATCTATATCACCGCTTTCTGGCTCTCCGGGCTGCTGAAAATCGGTTTTGTGATCCTGTACGGCAGATGGAAAATCCGGCGGCGTCCCCAGGAGCGGAGTGCATTTGATGACCTGGTGTGTGATCCGGCGGTCGAGGACTGCACTCCCCGGACTTTTTTTCAGATTCTGCGGGATTCGTTCCATGCGAGAATCAGGCTGCTCCGCCGGATGGTGATCCTGCTGACGGTGGTGACCCTGATTGTACAGTTTCTGGCCAATTCCGGAGCGCTCAAGGTGCTGGACCGGCTGGTCAGTCCCGTAACCGGTGCGTTTGGGCTTCCCCCGGCGGTGATTGCGCCGGTCAGCGTCTATATCTTCAGCCCGACCGCCGGGCTGGCGTACATGTCCAACCTCCTTGCCGATCATCTGGTTACCGGATTCGAAGCCATTGTCGCGATTCTGGCCGGGAGCTTTATCATGATTCCGGCAACCCGTCTCCGGGGAACGCTGCCACGGTACGCCGGTTATTTCGGTTTCCGGTACGGGGCCATTGTCTGTGGTCTGACGATGGGACTGACCATGCTGGCCCGGGCGATTACCCTGGTTCTGGTGCTGCTGTTTTACCGGTAGGTGCCGCACCTGGAGCGGAAAACCGGTTCCGTTTGGCGTCTTGGCGTCCGTTTCATAAAAGGACCGGATGAAACCCTTTCCTCCGGAACAGCGTTACCGGATTAAGGCCGGAAAGTACCACCTTTGTATTCCCTGATAGAAAAGAGAAGTAGATCATAAACCGCACCCTTACTCCTCCTTCTCTATTTACAATTTAAAAACAAATGGTTAGTTGAACAGTCTCCTTCATTTAGTATTTCCTCATTCATTCCTACACAGATTCTACACACCATATACAGCATAGCCCTTATTTCTTTTTACCCCTCCGGCGTATTAGGTTTTCTGTAAACATCAGCAAACAAGCTGAAATGCAATACAGGAACAGCAACGCATCTCATAAAGGAGGTATTTGTATGGCTATTCGACAAGACCGTAATCTGAATGAAGGAAGACCGGTTCATAATGAAACGGTTGGAACGGCAGAGTTTCATGCGGAAACAGACAAGGGGAAAACCGGGGAAGCCAAGGAAAAAGCCTACGAAAAAGGGCGTGAAGTAAAAGACCAGGCAGCCCACGTCGCCCAGGAGAAGCTGGAAGAGCAGAAATCTCAGGGGACGGAAGAAATCGAGCAGACCGCAGAAGCACTGCGGGGGTCTGCGGATCAGTTCCGGGAACATGGCCAGCAGACCATTGCACAGTATACGGAATGGGCAGCCGGACAGGTTGAGGGGGTAGCAGGTTATTTCCGAAACCGTGATGTGAATGATATTGCCCAGGATGTTCGCTCTATGGCCAGAGAAAACCCGGGTATCATTCTCGGAAGTGCCTTTGCCGTCGGTTTTCTGGCAGCACGGTTCCTGAAGGCGTCCAGTCCGGACTATTCTTCTTCATCCTATACCAGAACCTCATATCCGCATCGTCCGGCCGCCGGTTCTCCCTATCCCAGTCAGCCGTATTAAGCAGACGACACCAGGGATTGTCCGCTGAAGGACACATCAAGGATATCTGAACAGGAGGGATAACCATGCAAGACGATACATCCAAAACACGTACATATTACGGAGAAGAACGCTCCGTCGGCGAACTGATCTCCGAGCTTTCAAGTGATTTATCTTCTCTGGTGAACCATGAAGTACAGCTGGCGAAACTGGAGATGTCAAAAATGATGTCTGTTGCCATGAAAAACGCCCTTTCCATTGCGATCGGCGGCGCAATTGCCTATGCAGGGCTGCTCGCCGTAATGGCGATGGCGATCCTGCTGCTTGCGTTTGCCATGCCGTTCTGGGTCGCCTCCCTGATTGTCGGGGCCGTGATGCTGATTATCGGCGGCGCAATGCTGATCAAGGGGATTCATACCTTCAAGGAAATGAATTTTGTGCCGGAACAGACAGTGGAAACAATAAAGGAGGATAAACGATGGCTGAAAAATCAGACGAGCTGAGAGTACGAAGAGAACAGAGAGTGACGGATGTGGATACCCGGCCGGAAGATCCTCATATTGGCAGACTGGATCATCCCCAGGCGGGAAGGCCGGACACCCGTACCCATACCGCATCACACGAGTCCATCGAATCTCATATGAATCCATCGGAACGGGCCGAGGTGGAACAGCTTCGCAGAGATATCGCCCGGGACCGGATGGAAACCCAGGAGACGCTGGAGGCGCTTGCCGCCCGGCTTGCTCCGGAACACCTGAAAGACCAGGCCCAGGATAAGATCCGTGAAGTCACGGTCGGAAAGGCAAAAGATATGGCACATTCCGCAGGAAGTTCAGCAAAACATGCAGGATATTCCCTGATCGACAAAATTAAAGACAATCCTCTCCCCGCAGCCATGGCCGGTCTGGGCATTGCATGGCTTGCAAAGGAGGTAAAAGATAACCGGTCTTCGGAAGGCTATTACGAAGAGTATTATCTGGATCCCTGCACAGCAGAGGAGTTGAGACATTATCCCGGCCCGAGCGCTGACATGCGGGCCTATTACGGCATAGAAGCCGAAGCGGAGCATCGCAGAAGCAGTGGCGGCAGCGGGATCGGCCAGAAAGCCAGACATGGCACGCATGCAGCACGGGAAAAAGCCGGGTCGGCGGCAAGTCATGCCAGGGAAAGCGCCCGGAATGCCGGAGAAAGAGTACGTCATGCAACGCATCAGGCCGGCCATCAGACACGGCATCTGTCGCGACAGGCGCAGTATAAATCCCGCCGTGCCCTGGATGAAAATCCGCTGTTCGTTGCCGGTGCAATGTTTGCGCTGGGTGCCGCACTCGGATTTCTGGTTCCGGAAACCCGCCGGGAAGATGAATGGATGGGAGAGACACGGGATGAACTGAAAGCCCGTGCCGAATCCTATGGGCGCGAAAAGATGGAACAGGCAAAGGAAGTTGCCAGAGAAGCACAGCATGCCGCGACCGAAACCGCGAAAGAAGAGGCCCATCGAAAAGGATTGACAGAAGAAGCCGAGAAGGCGAAAGCGGAAACCGGATCTGCGGAATTCAAGGCAAAAAAAGAGAAAGGTCCGCAGGGGTATGAAGATATTCAGGTGGAAGTCAAAAAACCTGCAACGGCCCCGGCAAAAACGACCACACATCAGCCGAAACCGACTGATATTCCCTGAGTATGGGGATCAGCAGTCATACGGATGAGTTGAAATTGATTGGCCAAAGGGATGCAGCATTCAGGAGTGGATGCTGCATCCCTTTTTTATGGGAAGAGGCTTCCTTTCTGAAACCTGTCTTCCGGTACATTCAAATCCCCATGACATCTTCTGTGAACTGAGGATACATTTACCGGTTTTACGGTATATTCATGTGCGGGAACGGGTATTACCATTTGGTATAGAAGGGGAAGATCACAACCCTGATCAACGGAAGGAGAGACGATGAAGCGAAAAGAAATGGTCGTGGTGATTGCTGTTGCGCTGGGAATCGGTTTTATCTGCGGGATCTTCTTTGACCGGGCCATCACGCCCCCTGCGGCCAGCGCCCAGATGGCGGCCGGTGATAATGAAGATGAATCGGCACAGCCGGCCATCTATCTGGAATGGGAGGAACTGCGCGGCAGGAGTAATATCTACCGGACAAGGGCCTACAAGGGATGGCTGGTCATGTACTCCGCCGCCGGAGAGGGGGGCATGACCTACATTCCGGACCCGGACAGTGCATGGCAGTAACCCTCTCCGGGATGGAATGCCGCTACATCAGGGCGTGCGGAAAAAATGTACCGCCGTTCACATTCCGTTCCGCCAGTTCCACCAGATGCCGGTGATGCGTGAAGAAGATGATCTGGGTCCGGCGTGACATCTCGGACAGAATCTGCAACGTCGCCACCGACCGCTCATCGTCGAACTTGATCAGGATATCATCCACCACAAAGGGAAGTGGTTCGTTTTTCTCCAGATAGCTTTCCAGACTCGCCAGCCGGACCGCCAGATAGAGCTGGTCCGCCGTCCCTTCACTCATACCCTCCATATAGACAAGATCGCCGGTTCCGGAACGGACGCCCACAAGAACGGCATCTCCCTTGTCATCAAACTCCAGGCGGAGACTTTGGAATGAGCCGATGGTCATCCGGGAAAAGAGTTCACTGGCCCGTGTCAGGATCGGGCCCTGATTCTTCTCCCGATACCGTTCGATGGCCTGGTTCAGCACGGCGGAGGCGAGCCGGAGCCGGACATACTGGTCCACATCCCCCTCCAGCCGGGCAATGATCGACTGGGATTCCTCGGCCATTTCGGCGGCCCGTGCGCTGCCGTCCATCCGGTCCAGTTCCGTCCGTTCGCTGCCGATGGTCTGGTCCAGTTCCGATTTCTGCAGATGAAGGGCGTCAATTTCCTCGGTTAATCGTTCGGTCTGGGGGGCAATGGTATCCGGATCCACCTGCCCGGCATCACGAATGAAATTCTCCAGAACCGCTCCGCCGCTCCATTCCCGCAGCCGGGCTTCGGCCTGTCCGATCTGTTCTTCGATCCGCGCCCGCTGTTCGGCCCGTTCCTCCGCCGCCGGAAGGTCTTCGTACCGTTCCGTCCCGGCCTCCGCGCACATGGCCGTCAACTGGGCCTGTACCTCTCCCTTCTGCCGCTGTGCCTTCCGAAGCTGTTCTTCCTCCTGCAGGGCCTGACGGGTCAGACTTTCCTGCTGGGCCCGTGCCGCCCGCGCACGGGTGAGACGGGAATGGAGTTCCGCCGCCGCCTGTTCCACCGCCGTATCCATCAGGCCGGGCGCATCGGTGCGGGCCAGTTCCCGGACCTTTTCCGCAAACCGCTGGGCATCCCGGTCGATGCCCTCGATCCGTTTCCGGAGAACATCATCTTCCTTCAGTTTCACGAAAAGGTTTTTCAGATCGTCCACCACCGCGCCGGCCTGTCCCGGTGTCGCGTCGGCCGTCAGCCCCAGCGGGGCAATGGCGCCGGTCCACTTTTCCCGCCATTCGGAAAGGGCCTGCTCCGTACTGCTGTACCGGGACCGGGCATCCTGCAGCTCATCTTCCCGCTGATCCATATCCGACTGCAACTGCTTCCGCTGGTTCCGGTTTTTTTCAAACCGTTCCATCACCTGTTCTCCCCGGCGGATGAGGCGGGTCAGACTTTCCCTTTCCTCAGCGCCCGGTTCCTCCAGATCGGTAAGACACCGGTCCAGTTCCCGGCGAAGGCTCAGAATCCGGGACTTCAGATCCGCCACCCGGGCCGACTGGTCCCGGGCCGCTGCAGCCTGGGCCGTGAGCGCCGTCTGCTGCTGAAGCCAGCCCCGCATTTCCCGGGGGGAGCGCGGAGAAATGTCTGCCGGTTCCCACGCCGCTTGCCAGGCTGCCTGGAGACCGGCAAGTTCCGCTTCCGCCGTTTCGATCTGACCACGGAGCCGTTCCCTGTGCGCTTTCCGGCTCTCCCGATCGGCCAGGAGATTGGCTTTTTTGGCGACCCGGTCGGCCTCCCGCCAGAGCCGGTCCGCCAGCGCGTCTGCCTGCTGAACACTCAGGTCATAGGCATCGGCTAACGTCTCTGCTTTCGGAAAGTCCGCCTGAAATGAATCCGTTTCGTTACCGGCGTTTTCCCCTTTCTCCCATACCCGGCGGATCAACTGCCATCCCCGGTTCCGCTGTTCGCGGGCGGCAGTCACATCGGCTTCCGTGGGAACCTCCCGTGTCAGGCGCAGTTCCTCGATCCGGGCTTCGAGATCCAGAAGACTGCGTTCCAGATCGTCCAGTTCCGTTTGCTTGCGGGCAAGCGTTTCCTGCGCGTTTCCCAGACGCAGATCAAAGGTTTCAATGGTTTCCGCCGGCGGAACCGGCAGCCGGGCGAGATCATCCAGTTCCCCCTTCCAGAGCGGAAGCCGCTCCAGGGATTCAGCCGCGGCGGTTTCCAGTTTTTTGAGTTCCAGACAGGCATCCCGGTACTGGCTGTCCAGGTCGCCGAACTGACGGCTGGTGACCACCGCCCGCTGCAGCGCGTCGGTCTCCCGGATGGCGGGGGTCGCGGCCATCTGCTCCCGGAGACGATCCATATGCCGGGTCAGTTTTTCCATCTCGCCCGCAGTACTCTCCTGCCGGGCCACCAGACGCTCATAGGTTCCCCCCAGTTCCTGAATCCGGACGGTTGCCGCTTTTTCCAGCCGGAGCCGTTCGGCCTCGTCCAGCGACATCTCCGGATGAAGTCCCCGCAGAATTTCATGCGCGTCGCTCCGGGCACTGCTCCGCAGCCCCTCCAGCCGGAGCCGGTCCCGCATGGCCTTGTGGTGACTTCCCAGTTCCTGGTACAGTTCTTCCACCAGTTCCGCCTTTGCCAGCAGGGGCAGGGGAACATCCAGTCCCTCCAGATTTGCACGGATCTCTTTGAGATGACCATCGGCCTGCTGTTCCAGGTTTTCCGCAATGCGGAGCGACTCAAATGCTTCGGCCCGCTTTTTCCGGAAATGCGGGGGAAGTACCGGCGCGTCACGACAGGCTTCATATTCCTTCAGCAGTTCCTTCCGCCGGGCGATGACCGGCAGCGCACTGGCAATCCGCTCCAGACGGTGGCGTTCCGCGACCTTTCGTTCCAGTTGCTGTTCCACCGACTGTTTCTGTTCCAGGGCCTCCCGCAGCGCCCGGTCATGTTCTTCCCATGCCTGCCCGGTCAGCTGGGATTCCCGCATCTCCCTCTGGGTCTCCTTGAGACGCTGGATCGCTTCGTTGATCCGGGGCTTCTGGGCCGAGGGTTTGAAGAGATCATCCGCCTCCGACAGCAGTGCGGACTGTATTTTCCGGAAATCGGCAATGCCCGATCCGGCGGAGAAGAGAATCTGTCCCACATTGCCGCCGCCCTGGACGATCTCCGCACCGCCCCGGACCAGTGTCGGATGATCGATGCCGAACATGGTGGTGAACTGATCCTCATCGACACCGCCCAGAAAAGTCCGGAGACGCACATCGTCCACAGCCTGAATATCATCCGGCCCCCGCAGGGTTTTGGTCCGGCCCTTGCGGCGGATGATTTCCAGGCGGGCGCCGTCGCTCCGCTGCAGAGTGCCGCCGATCCGGAGTTTGCTGTAGGGATGGCGGAAATCGTCCGGCGAACGGGCCGGAATGCCGTAGAGCATCTGCCGGAGCGCCCGGAGCGCGGAACTTTTTCCCGCTTCGTTGGGACCGTAGATGACATGAAGCCCTTCCGTCCCCTCTGCCAGATCGAGGACGGTTTGCTCAAAAGGACCGAAGGCGATCAGGTTCAGACGGAGGATTTTCACTGGTCACCTCCCCGGGACATGAGGCGGTGCAGGAGCAGGGAACCGACACTTTCCAGTTTTTCCGCCAGCCATCTGTCATCGTCCGGGCCGATCATGTAGCCGTTGCTTTTCATTTCATGGGGCAGTTTTTTCCAGAGCGGATCCAGCAGCGTCCCCAGTTCCCGGAGAATCTCCGGATCGGACGGCGCCGTTTCCAGCATACGCAGAAGTTCCCCGACAGGCCCATCCGGGGGATGATCCCCCTTGTCCCGCTGAACCGGGCGTGTATTGAACTTCACCTTTTCGATCCAGACCTGCCCCCCGCTCAGATCGGTGGCCGTCGCTCGGATCTGCTGAATCCAGTGGTCCGCGTCACCGGAGAGAATGTCATGGGCCCTGCAGGGGCCCGTCAGTTCCACCCGCGCGGCCAGGGGAAGACCGTCCGCTTCCGCAAGTGCTGTTTCAAGAGCGTCACAGAACAGATCCAGCGCCGCGTCGCCGTCGGACGCGCTGCTGATGTCCACTCCGAGCCGGGCCCACCGGATCACGTCCAGCGCCCGGAATTCCAGATTTACATTGTTTCCGTCGTCCACCTCGATCAGACAACAGCCCTTGGGACCGACCTCCCGGATGTGGCGGCCCTGAATATTTCCCGGAAAGACAATATGCGGCGTTTCATGGATGATCTCCCGTTCATGCACATGACCCAGGGCCCAGTAGTCGTATCCTTTGCCGACCAGATCCTCGATCCGGCACGGCGCGTAGGGTTCATAGCCTTCCCGGCCGTTTGCGGAGGTATGGAGCATGCCGATGTTGAAGTAACCGTCCAGGCGGGGCGGGTAGGCCGCCGAAAGATCACGGGTGACTTTGGGCGCGGTGTACCCCTGCCCGTGGATGGCGACACCGTGGGTGTCAAGCCGGATCGTGGCCGGTCTGTCCGACGGCATCTGCCGGACATTGGCCGGAAGCCGGAGCGTTCTGGTGATCCGGCTGGCGGCGTCATGGTTGCCGAAGATGAGAAAAACCGGAATATCCGCCTCCCGGAGCCGGGACATCTGGGCGGCAAAATAAAGTCCGGTGTTGTAGTCTTTCCAGTCTCTGTCATAGAGATCGCCGACAATGAGAACAAAATCGACCGGGATGGACAGTGCCAGTTCAACCAGATTTTCCAAAGCCCGACGGGTCGCCCCCCGCAGGGCGTCGACCGGTGCGCCTTCATACCGCTCAAGTTTGAGCAGAGGGCTGTCGAGGTGAATGTCCGCAGCGTGAAGAAAGGTAACCATATGCCTCCTTCTCAGCAATCTTCTGTGGTCAGCGTGACTGCAGCGTGATCACTGCAGCCGGAATATCGAAAATATCCTGTGCATCTGCTCAGAATCCGGTACCGGATATGCACAAGGGGGATTTGTTATTTTTCTATGTCTTCATCAGTAGAAAAACGAGCATCACAAGATATGGTATAATTTTTTTGGAAAAAGCCTTTATCTGGTATGAGTAATGCACAAATAATAAAAAAATGCAAATTCTTTAGGATGTTGTGGCAAAAAAGATGTAAATCCGCCTGTTCAGTTTTGTTGCTGAATGTCGATGCATAAGGCGTAAAATATTGATTTTAAAATTTAAATTGATGTTGTTTTATCGTGTGGCTATGAGGAAAGCGAAATCGCATTCCTATGGTTTTCAGAGGTGATTTTCGCCACGGGGATGTTTATGAACCATTGAGGGACAATGTTTTTCGGTCTTGATTCCGGGGGAAACGGGCTTCTGTTTCGAATTACTTTCTCTTCAGATTGATCAGCAGAGAGTCTTCTGGTATGATTCTTTTGTTGATCCGAAAACAGACATTATCTTGAACCGGGATTTATCTGATTTATCTGATGACGCTGATGAATTTGTGCTGCTTCCGGCACATCGGAGGTAATTACAGTCCGGCAGAATCATCAGACGCATCAGGGTTCAGGAAAGGAGAATAGATGCACATCGGCGGTTTGCAGAAGAATTCATTTATCGATTACCCGGAGCGGATCAGTGCCGTCCTGTTTCTCTATGGATGCAACTTCCGCTGTCCCTACTGTCACAATCCGGAACTGGTCAACGGTGAAATTGAACCCCTTGATCCGGAACAGGTGATGGCCTTTCTCAACGACCGCCGGGGCTTTCTGGACGGTGTGGTCATCTCCGGAGGAGAACCGGCGCTGCAGAAGGATCTGCCCGATCTGTGTGAACGGATCAAGGAGATGGGCTTTCCCGTCAAACTGGATACCAACGGCAGCCGGCCGGATATGGTCCGGGAACTGATCCAGCAGGGACTGGTGGATTATCTGGCGATGGATATCAAGACTGTACCGTCACGATATCCGGAGACGGTATGGAAAGAGGGTGATCCGGAACGGATACGGCAAAGCATTCGCCTGATTCTCGACGCCGGGTTACCCCATGAATTCCGGACCACCTGCGTGAAACCGCTGGTGGATGAGCAGATTGTCCGTGAAATCGCGGAACTGATCCGTGGCGCCGAAGTTTATGCGCTGCAGCAGTGTCTTACCGAAAAGGTTCTGGTTCCCGGCTTTTTCCATGATCCGGACCTGCAACGGTGTTCGGATGATGAAATGAAACACTTCCAGGCCATTGCCGCACCGTTTGTGCG
>JBEPXL010000024.1:0-15784 GCA_041641935.1 Desulfobacteraceae bacterium
TGCCCGTGCCATTGTCGATCTGCTGGACCATCCCGATGCCGCCGCCCGGCTGGGAGAGGCCGGATACCGGCGGGTACAGCAGCATTTCACCTGGGAACAGGCCGCCCGGAAAACCGTGGATGCCTATCAGGAGGCGATCCATGCTCACCGTTGATTTCCACCGGATTCCGGTACAGCCCGGCTGGCGGATTCTCGATATCGGGTGCGGTTCCGGACGGCATCTGGCCGAAGCGGCCCGGTACCGGGATGTCTGTATCGCAGGGACGGACCTGCATCCGGCGGAACTGAAACAGGCGGGGGACCGTCTCGACTGGCTGGCGGAAATGGGGGAGTGCCGGGGGCGGTGTATCCTTTCCGCGGCGGACATCACCCGTCTTCCCTTTGCCGATGAATCCTTTGATCTGGTGATCTGTTCCGAAGTCCTGGAGCACATCCCGGATCATGCCCGGGCCGTGGCGGAAACCGTCCGGGTGCTGAAGCCGGGCAGCCCGCTGGTGGTCAGCGTTCCCCGGTATCTGCCGGAGCGGATCTGCTGGCTGCTCTCATCCGATTACCGGAACACGCCGGGCGGCCACATCCGCATCTACCGGCGGCGGGAACTGACCGATCTGCTGTCCTGCAGCGGCGTCCGCCCCGGTATGTTCCGGTGGGCCCACAGTCTGCATACCCCCTACTGGTGGCTCAAATGCCTGCTCGGCCCGCAGCGCGAGGACCGCTGGCCGGTGCGTCTCTATCACCGCTTTCTGGTCTGGGACATGATGAACCATCCCCGGCTGATCCGTTTTCTGGAGCGGCTTCTTGATCCGGTGCTGGGCAAAAGCCTTGTGGTCTATCTGACCCGTCCGCCGAAAGGAGAACGGCTGTGAGGGCTGACCGGACCATCCGTCTGCTGTTTTTCCTCCTGACCATGCAACTGCTTTTTGTTCCGCCGCTGCACGCCCAGACCGAGCCGGATTCCCCGCCGGAGCAGAAGATGCTCACCCTGGTCCGGGCGGTGATGTGCGAGGAAATCCGGAGCTATGCACCCTTTGTTCCGGCCATTGTTTTTTCGATCCGGCTGGGCAAGGTCTACTGTTACACCGAATTTGATCCGGTTCCGGAAAAGTCGGCGATCGTCTACCGGTGGTACCGTCGGGATATTCTGGTCACCACACGCCGGGTGGAGCTTTTTCCGCCCCGGTGGTCCACCTACAGCAGTATTCAGCTCCGGGAGATTGACAAAGGGCCCTGGCGGGTGGAGGTGGACGGACCGGGTGATACGCCACTGACCGTGCTGCGGTTCAGTATTACAGACTGACCATGAATACCCTTTCGCTTTTTTTCTACAGCCTCCGGTGGCAGGATGCGGCCGACATTCTGGTGGCCAGCTACGTCCTGTTCCGGCTCTATGCCCTCTTCCGGGATACGCCCGTCATCCGGGTTCTGATCGCCCTGGCGGTCCTCTGGTTCTTCCAGATCATTTCGGCGGAGCTGGGACTTGTGGTGACTACATGGGCCATCCGCGGGATCACAGCGGCATCGGCCCTGATCATTATCGTGGTCTTCCGGAATGAAATCCGATCCGTTCTCCAGGCCGAAAATCTGAAGTCGATCCTGTGGGGTTCCCACCGGAAATCACCGACATCCAGGGTGGAGACGATTGCCGATGCGATCTTCACTATGGGTAAACAGCGCATCGGAGCACTGATCGTCTTTCCCCGGCGGGAGGATATTACCGAAACCGTCCAGCAGGGGATTCCCTGGCAGGGCGTGATTACCCGGGAGATGCTGATCAGTATTTTCTGGCATGACAACCCGGTCCATGACGGCGCAGCCGTCATCGAAGGCGACCGGGTCACCCAGGTCGGGGCCATTCTTCCCCTTTCCCAGCGCAAAGACATCGCCTCCCACTACGGAACCCGCCACCGGGCCGCCCTGGGAATGTCTGAAACGACGGACGCACTGGTCGTCGTCGTTTCAGAAGAACGGGGAATGGTCACAACAGCACAGCATGGAAATCTGGCATCGGTTCCGGACCGGGCCACCCTGATTCAGCTGCTCCGGGAACATTTCGGTATCATTCCGAACCAGCGCATGAGCTTTCGCAGAGGCCCCCTTCGCCTGGCCACAGCCGCCGTCGTCTGCTTTCTGTTTGTTACGGCGCTCTGGTTCAACCTGACCCGGGGCGCCGATACCCTGGTATCCTATGAAGTTCCGGTGGAATTCCGGAACCGGCAGCCGGAAATGGAAATGCTGAATACCCCGCTGCAGCGGGTTCAGGTCCAGCTCAGTGGTTCGGAAGGGCTGATCCAGACGGTCCGCCCGGAACATCTCAAGGTCCGGATCGATCTGGGCGATGCGGAGGTGGGGAACAATACCATCGTGCTGCGTCCGGAAAACGTCCCCCTGCCACCGGGGGTCCGTCTCAACCGGATCGACCCCCCGGCGCTCGAAATCCGGATGGATGTTCTGGTGGAACGTCAATTGCCGGTGCAGGTCCACTGGGTCGGCCAGATGGCGGAGACGCTGGTTCTGGAAAGTGCCAGACTGGAACCTTCCCGGATTCTGGTTTCCGGCGGCAGCCTGGCCATCGATACGATCTCCACCATCTATACGGAACCGGTTCCGCTGGATGCCCTTCTCAAATCCGGCACATTGACCGTTCGCCCGGTGATTCCGTCGGAAAAAATCATGGTCGCTCCCGGGATCTCCAGGCAGATCCATGTCCGCTATGTCGTGAAAGAACGGACCTCCGGCGATCTGTCCAAATTAAAATGAATCTGGATAACGGAAATGAAATCCATCCTGGTCATCTCTGAAAAAGCGGAAACCTTCCGGCTGCTGCAGAACGCCCTCTCCGGCAGCACCGTGTCCCGGGCTGCCGACGTGAACGAGGCATTGAACTCTCTTCACCGGAAACGGTATGATCTTCTCCTGGCCGATCTGAGCCGGCTTTCCGCCACGCCGGAGGATGTCTCCTACCGGTCGATATTTCGCCCCTTCCGGCAGACCTCCCCGTCCACGGAGATCATTGTGATGGCGGAACCGGCAGCAATCCGGGAAGCGGTAATGGCGGTCAAGGCCGGAGCCGGCAACTACCTGACCTATCCCCTCACCCCGGAAGAAGTGGTCCATGTGATCGAGAGTCTGGACAGGGAGCAGAAAAAGCAGTCCGAACTGGACTACCTCCGAGACCAGTTCTGGGAAACAGAGTCCCTGGAGATCGTCCGGACCCGGAGTCTGCCGATGAAGCAGGTCTTCGACAAAATCCGTTCGGCGGCGCCGACCCGGACAACGGTGATCCTGTACGGTGAAACCGGCGTGGGAAAGGGGGTGATCGCCGGACTGATCCACCGCCACAGCAACCGCAAGGACCACCCCTTTATCAGTGTCCACTGCGGGGCCATACCGGATACCCTGATCGAAAGCGAACTCTTCGGCCATGAAAAAGGTGCGTTTACCGGGGCGGTACGGCGGAAAATGGGCAAGTTCGAGATTTCCCAGGGCGGCACGATATTTCTGGACGAGGTGGGAACCATTACCCCGGCCATCCAGATCAAACTCCTGCAGGTGCTTCAGGACCGGACATTTCAGCGCGTCGGCGGAGAAGTGACCATTGAAGCCAATGTCCGCATCATTGCCGCCTCCAACGCCGATCTCAAGGCAATGAGTGACGCCGGAGAATTCCGGAAGGATCTCTATTACCGGCTGAATGTTTTCCCGGTGGAAATTCCCCCGCTCCGGAAACGCACGGAGGATATTCCCCTGCTGACAGAGTATTTCCTCCAACGGCTCAACCGGTATTATGCCAAGGACATTCACGGGGTTCATCCGGCCGTCATTGAAGCCTTTGCCCGGTATGAGTGGCCGGGCAACATCCGGGAGATGGAAAATCTGATCGAACGCGCCTATATTCTGGAAAACAGCGCCCTTCTGACGCCGGAGAGTTTTCCGTCGGAACTGTTCGGGAAGGATATTCCAGCCCCCCAGATCCAGTTCAGCCCCACACAAACCCTTGCAGAAACACGCCAGAAAGGTATAGAACATATTGAACGCCAGTATCTCAAAGAGGTGCTGACCTGGAACAGGGGGAAAATCAACCAGTCGGCACGGGATGCAGGGGTCAGTACACGGCAGTTGCACAAGCTGCTCACCAAATACAACATCCGCAAAGAACAGTTCAAGTAAAACCGGGAAAGCCAACGATGCAGATACATATCAGAAACAATGGAAAAACCTGACACCGGAACAGCAGCAGCAGACAAGATCCTGCTGGTGGATGACAATCCGATCAACCTTCAGGTCGTCGGCAAACTGCTCAAGATGGAAGGATACCGGATTTCGATGGTATTCGACGGCTTCCAGTGCCTGGAAAATGCCGGCTGTATCCAGCCGGACCTGATTCTGCTCGACATCATCATGCCCCGTATGAACGGGTTTACGGTCTGTGAAAAATTAAAAGAGAATCCCCGCACCCGCCGTATTCCGGTGATTTTCATGACCGCCTATAAGATTCAGCCGGATGATATTGTCAAAGGCTTTGAAAGCGGGGCCGCGGATTATGTCACCAAACCGTTTAATACAGCGGAACTTCTGGCACGGGTGCGGACCCATCTGGAACTGAAAAAGCTGAGAGATCATCTGGAAGAAGAAGCGCAGCAGCGGACGAAGGAACTGGAAGAGACAAACGTTGCCCTGAATGTGCTGCTGAAAAAGCGGGAGGCCGACCGGCAGGAAATGGAGGAGCGGACCGCCGCCACGATTCATGAACTGATTCTGCCGTTTGTGGAAAAACTGAAAAACAGTGAACTGAAATCCGTCCAGAAGGCGTGGGTGGATGCAATTGACCAGCAACTCAATGAAATCGCCTCCGCGTTCGCCCGCACCATTTCTTCGAAACACTATAACCTGACGCCGACGGAAATGCAGGTTGCGGTCCTGGTCCGGCAGGGAAAGACCTCGAAGGAGATCGCACATCTTCTCTTTATCTCCGAAAGCGTCGTCAAGTTTCACCGGGAAAATATCCGGAAAAAATTCCGGCTGACCCACAAAAAGATCAACCTGAAAACATTCCTTCAATCTCTCTCATAGACTGCATCTGTATTTTCTTCTTCTGCACCGGTCCCCGATCCCGAAAGTGAAAGTGAATTTTTTCACGGTTTACACCCGGCACAATCCTGCTGTATGCTGCCATCAGCCCTCAGCACCGTATTCTGAAATTCCGATCCGCGATATCCGGCAGGGTGATTTCGTCCCGAAAACCACCATGAAAAGGAGTGGAATATGCCGACGTATCCAGTCCATCGCCTTTATATCATACTTTTTTCAATGCTTCTGACCGTATTCTCTCCGGCCGAATCCCCGGCAGCGCCTGTTTTCGGAAACGTGAACGGTGATCCCGGTGTGGACCTGATGGATGCCGTAATTTCCCTGCAGGTCATCTCCGGTATCACGCCTTCCGCAGCGGTCCACCGGGAAGCGGATGTGAACGGAGACGACCGCATCGGTGTCGCGGAAGCCATCCATGCCCTGCAGGTGTCTGCCGGATATCCCGTGACCGTCAGCAGCCTTGCAGACGTGGAAACACCGCCGGCGGGAACCATGACCTTCCGCGCCGCCCTGGAAAGAGCAGCACCGGGTCAGTCCATCGTCTTTGACCAGGCTCTGGACGGCGGCACGATTCTGCTCTCCATCGTCGGCGAAGAGCATTCCATCCTCAAAGGAGAGGTCATGGGCATGGAAATGACGCCGAGCGGTCCTGTCTCCTATCTGGTGGGGTATCTGGAGCGGGATTACGGTCCGTCGGCACTCTATGCTGAAAAGGATGTGGTCATCGATGCCTCCGCCCTGGACGCCGGTATTACCCTGAAATGGACAGGCGGCAGAAGTGATCCGGCCCGGGTGCTGGCCGTGTATGGCGATCTGACCATGAAGAATGTGACCATCACCGGCGGGTACAGCATCGCGGAGGAAATTCCGGCGGAGAATCCGGAAGATCAGCCCTGGACACTGGGACGCGGCGGGGCCGTGGCGGTCTGGGGCAAGGCGACGCTGGAAGACTGTACGTTGTATGACAACCACTGCCAAGGTGATTTTGGTCAGTCCCGTGACCGCGGCGCCTTCGGGGGCGGTCTGTATGCCGATATTGTGGATATGAACAACTGTGTGGTGAGCGGGAACACGGTTACAGGCGCCGGCGCCGCCGGGGGCGGCGTCTATTCCGTGGGCGGGGCGGATTCGTTCCAGCGGACCTCCCGCATTGCACAGAGCGCCGTCACCGGCAACCGGATCAGCGGTCTGTTCGCCTACGGCGGCGGTGTCTATTCCGACGGCGGCGGCATCGGCAACCTGAAGTATCTGAATCTTCAGAACACCACCATCGCCTGGAATGTCGCCGAACCGGCCCCCGGTCTGCCCGCCGCTTTTCTGGGGATGGGATACTGGCGCGGGGCGGGTGTCTACATGTCCAACGGTTACCTGTACATGCAGAGCTGCACGGTCGTCGAAAACGAGACCTATGGTCTGCCCCGGACCGATGATCTCGGCAAGGAAAATCTTGCCGGCGGCATTGCGGCGACCATCGGCAATGCCCATGCCGTGGAAAGAATGGATATTGCCCATTCCATCGTGGCAGGGAATTCGGTCATTGAAATCGATACGGAGGGAAATGAAGTCGGCTCCTATGGACATGACATTTTCACCGGCTCACTCCTTCACTTCCAGAGCCGGGGCAACAACCGGTTCGGTGTACTCGATTTCAGCCAGATCCTTGTTCCGGTGGGGGAAACGGAATGGGAAACCCTCGTACGCAAACATTACCCCAAAGCAGGGGACTCGGACGGTGTCAGTGCCGCCGATGTTCTGGATATGGCCAATGGCGTCATCTCTTCGGATATGATTCTATCCGCCGGTGTAAACTCTTCCGAACCGGTTGTCCTCTCCTATGAACCTGCCGGGAATGCCCTCGACCGGATTCCGCCTGACTATTCAGTGGAAGAGGTGTATGCGGAATATTCGATTTCAGATGGTGGTGCCACCGACAACTTCCTGGAAATTGTTCTCCGGCGCATTGAGGAATATTATCAGCGGTTCGGTTTCGCCGATGCCTTCATCGCTGATTTTGAAGCATACCTTCAATCCACAGACACCGACGAGGAGACAGAAGGGATGCAGCCGCATCTCGATCCCGAGGGAAATCCCATTCTGACCCTGGCCGACACCCTGTGGTTCGGTCCCACCCAGACCTGGCCTTCCAATGTCGCCAACTATCCTTACATCCAGTTCTGGCATCGTCTGGACGAAGCACTGGAAGACGAGAATATCCCGGGTATGGGACCGGAACTGCTGGGGGATATGGAATGGGCGGCGATGTTTTCTTCGGGACCGCTTGCGGAGAACAGCGACATTGTCATGAAAATGATCGAACAAGAGCGATCGGTGTCTCTGGTGAATGTGGATCAGACCGGTCGTGCGCGACCGGCCGATGGATTCGGGGATATCGGTGCAGTTGAAATGGAATCCGCGTCCACCGATATCCCGTAGTCACCGGACTGAAACAGTGCCCGTATCATCCCGGACTTACCGCGCGCCCATCGCATCCGCCTGTTCGGCCAGTCTTGCCAGTTCCAGAAATTCGGAGCGGTATCCACGGGGATCCTCCCCAACAGCGGGACGGGCCAGTTTCAGAACGTCCCGGTATCCGAAATCCCGGATGAAGGGGTCTTCCCGCAATAGTTGCCCGAAGGCAGCCACCGCAGCGGAAAACCGGACATCCCGGGGCGCGTCCTGCAGCTCTGCGTAGCCCATGTTCTCATCAACGGGTCGGGTCAGGAGACGACTTTCCGCTTCGCCCGGGAGTTTGTAGCGGATTTTGAGAAAGGCGTACTCCCTGTCCTGATCCACCTCCGCCACGTTTTCCGAAGATGATGTTGTATCGTACCGCAAGTCATCGATGAGCCGGGTTTCACTGTCCACCGGCGTGATTTCATACAGCGCCGTGACGCTGTGCCCGGCCCCCACGTCTCCTGCATCCACCCTGTCGTTGTTGAAATCCTCCCGCCGCAACCGACGGGTTTCGTAGCCGATCAACCGGTATTCCGCCACCCGTGCCGGATTGAATTCCACCTGTATCTTGACATCCCGGGCGATGGTGAAGAGCGTCCCGGAAGCCTCTTCCACAAGCACCTTTCTGGCTTCGGAAAGGGAATCAATATAGGCGGCGTTTCCGTTGCCGTTCTGGGCCAGTTTCTGCATCAGGGCATCATTGTAGTTGCCCTGTCCGAATCCGAGCACCGAAAGGAAGATGCCGGTTTCCCGCTTTCTTTCGATGAATCCTTTCAATGCCTCCGGATCACGAATCCCGACATTGAAATCCCCGTCCGTGGCGAGAATGACACGGTTGACCCCCTCGGAATCGAAACGCTCTTCCGCCAGGGAATAGGCCAGTTTGATGCCCGCTCCGCCCGCCGTGGAACCGCCGGCCTGCAGTCGTTCCAGGGCATCCAGAATCCGGTGCTTTTCGCGGACCTGTGTGGGTTCCAGCACCGTGCCGGCCGATCCGGCATAGACCACCAGCGCGATGGTGTCATCCGGGTTGAGATGATTCACCAGAAGCGCAAGGGAATCCTTGAGCAGGGGCAGTTTGTCCCGCTGGTTCATCGAGCCTGACACATCCACCAGAAACACCAGATTGGACCGCTGTTTTTCTTCAGGCGCTATGTCGAATCCCTTGATCCCGATGTGCAGGAGCCGCGTCTCCGGATTCCAGGGTGTGGGGAAAATGGCAACATTCGGTTGAAACGGAACCGACCGGGTCGGGGGCAGTTCGTAATCATAGTCGAAATAGTTGATCATCTCCTCGATCCGGACCGCATCCGGCGGTGGCAGATGCCCCTGTTTCAATGCCCTGCGCACGAAGGCATAGGAGGCGGTATCCACATCGATGGAAAAGGTTGACACAGGGGCTTCCGAGACCAGATGAACCGGATTCGGGGGGGGCGTTTCAAAGCGATCACGGCCCACGTAAGTCTGGTCTGCGGGCTGTTCCATCTGCCAGTCCGTTTGCTGATTCGGGGCTGTCCGGACGCCGGAATCGGGCGCAGCGGTGATCGTTTCGTTTTGAGTCTGGTATGTACCATCGTATTGTCCCGATGCTCCCTTGCGCGTGAATTCCTTGTCTGTTTCGTATACGTCATAGACATAGGAATCATCTGATTTGCCTATGGTACCCAATGGCTGCTTGCTTTCCTGCAGCCTGGCGGCCTGCCGGTAAGTGCCGAAATTCGGAAGCATCATGGCAAATAATAAACCGAGTCCCACCAGAATCCCGGCGGGCATGACAATCATTTTTTTCATGGAAAAGCCTCCTCTGGTCATTTTTTCGACAAGCCAGTCCGGGAGTCGGGATGCATCCTCATCCTCAGGAGCAGCCTGTTTCTGCCGGTGAAGTTCCGCCAGCGTCATCCGAACGGTATCCTCCAGAGCCCGGTCTGAAGGCTCGGGAATGTCGAGGTTCTGCATCCGTCTTTTCAGATCATGGTCTTTCATAATGATCGGTTACTCATTCAAATATGTTCTGAGCCGCTTGCGGGCCATAAAAATCCGCCAGGATATGGTACTCTCCGAACACTTGAGTACCCGGGCTGCTTCACGGTGTGAAAGCCCTTCGCTGAACACCAGGAGAACAGCGGATTTCTGCTTGTCCGGCAACCGGTCGATTGCCGCAAAGACAGTTTCCGCATCGATGCTGGATTGGGAACAGGGAACCGGATTACCACACTGCTCTTCCGTGACAAATGTGGCTTCATGCTTCCGCCGGGTGGCATTTTTCCGTTTGAAATCCGTGGCAGCATTTATGGTGATCCGGTACAGCCATGTCTTCAGTGAAGCATTCCGGTTGAAGGTGTTCAGATTCCTGACCAGCCGTACAAATACGTCCTGGGCAATATCCTCTGCATCCTGCCGGACACCGCACCATTTATAGGCAAGCCGGTATACAAAACGATAATGGCGGTGAACCAGTCGTTCCATTGCCGGGGCATCGCCGTCTGCGGCCCGTTGATATAATTCCATGTCGGATAAATGTGTCATGTGCGTTTGCCGTTTGTTTTATCCATTAGACGAACGGGTGAGGAGAATCCTTTGAAAAAAAATGATCCTGTAGAAATTCATCTGCACCGGTTCTTATGAGAAATATGTTTCCCCCTTCCTTTCCCTGCTCCCCAATACCCGTTTATACCGGGTATTCTGCCGGTAAACTTCTGGCAAGCATACGTTCCGGAAATCTGCTATAGAAGGTCGCGTCAGATGGCGGGAATAAACAGTCGCAATTGTATAGAAATCGATCAAAAGAAAATTTCTTGCACTTTCAGGAAAACCGATGATATAGATACAGGCTGCTTTCCACTCATCGACAATACATCCAAATCCATTGATATTACTGTTGAAATCCGCCAGGATTCCAGCAGAAATAAAATACAGATCGTTCTCTGCTGCTGCATACAACAAAAAAACAAAAACGCTTCCTGAACCATTTTTCAGGATTTGACCGGTGGTCGGAAACGGAACGATTCACTTCCCCGGGGGGAGAAGCTCAGATATTCTGTTTCAGCAGGACTGTTGTTCCGGATCCGTCTGTAAGCGGTATATCCTCTGCTCCGGATGTGGTTATGACGCACAAAAGACTTGAATTTGACACCAAGCCTGCATATAAAGATGATCAAAAAAATATTTTTGTCTCTGAATATGCGGCCTGCTATCTGTTCCTGCTTGATACGGCGGCTTTTTCCAATCACTGCTACTATCCCGAAAAGGTTGTTTCATGCGAAAATCATGCACCGTATTATGGGTTGTCCTGATTCTGCTGTTCTGTGTATCTGTTGCCCAGGCCCAGCCGCCCCGGCCATATCGAATCGGCGGAACATTGACGGTAAACGGAACACAACTTACCAGCGAGACCGATACAGGCTATGTCATTGAAGTCACGCGAGCGGATAATACCTCTTATACTCCTGCCGCAACCGATTCAGACGGACTGAGTCCGGATTCAGGTTTTTATATCATTAATATTCCCATTTTTGATGCGGATGACCAACCCGGCGGTGCCAGACCGGGGGATACCGCCGTCATCCATGTCCGCCGCAACGGTCAGGAACTGGACATTACTTCACCCCAGGACGGGCTGCTGTCGGTTGGTGAAAGCGGCACAAACGCCCAACTCAATATTGAAGCACAGTTGCCGGTCCAGACCAATCAACCGCCCTCGGCAGATGCCGGTTCCGACCGGTCCCTCATCGCCGGAGAAACCGTCACGCTGGACGGAACGGCTTCCACCGATCCGGATAATGATCCCCTTTCCTATCAGTGGACGCAGATATCCGGGCCGGATGTCCCCCTGACCAATCCTTCAGACGCGCAGGCATCCTTTACAGTGCCGGCTGATATTCCGGACGGAACGGTGCTGGTATTTGAACTTGCCGTCCAGGACGGTCGCGGCGGAGAAGACCGGGACACAGTCTCCGTCACCGTTAATCAGCCTGCCCAGAATCAGCCGCCCATTGCCAATGCCGGACCGGACCGGACTGCCAGAGAAGGCAGCCGCGTCATCCTGGATGGGACCAACTCCACGGACCCGGACAGTGGAGACAGCAACGGAATTGTCAGCTATTCCTGGCAGCAACTGGATACCGGCGGCATTTCTGTATCGCTGACAGGGGCATCCACATCACAGGCCGAATTTACCGCACCGGACGTCGGTCCCGACGGGGAAGCCCTTGAATTTGAACTGACGGTGACCGACCGCGACGGACAAACCGCAACGGACCGGGTGATTGTCAATGTCACCTCCGTCAATCAGCCCCCGAATGCAAGTGCGGGACCGAACCAGACGGTAACTCCGGGACAGCCGGTAACCCTGGATGGAACGGGTTCCAGTGACCCCGATGACGGCGGTACGATTGTCACCTATCAGTGGCGGCAGACAGCAGGCACACCGGTTGCCCTGTCAAACGCGAACATACCGCAGCCGGCCTTTATTGCGCCGGCAACAGGTTCCGGCGGGGAAGCGCTTGTTTTTGAACTGACGGTGACGGACAGCGGCGGCCTTCAGAACACCGACAGCGTCACAGTAAATGTTGCCGCATCCCAGGGGAATCAGCCCCCATCCGCCGAAGCCGGGCCGAATCAGACAGTGAATGAAGGTGATTTTGTGACCCTGAACGGTCTCAATTCCACCGATCCGGAGAATGCCATTATTCTCTACCTGTGGAATCAGGTGGCCGGAATCCCGGTAACACTGTCCAATCCCAAAACAGCGGAAACCAGTTTCTCTGCTCCGGAAGTGGGGACAGGAGGACTGACACTGGTATTCGAACTGACCGTTGTCGATGCAGGGGGACTCCAGGATACGGACCGCGTTCTGATTCAGGTGACACAGGTCCGGCAGCCGCCAGTGGCCAATGCCGGAGCGGATCGAACGGTTGCGCCCGGAACGGTGGTTGAACTGGATGGATCCGCCTCTCTTGATCCGGACGGGCAGATTCTTACCCACGCATGGACGCAACTTGCAGGAACGCCGGTAACACTGTCAGGGGCGACAACACCGACACCGGAATTTGTCGCGCCGGTCCAGCCGGGAACCCTCCGGTTTGAGTTGACCGTCGTGGATAATGACGGACTGCGGGACACGGATGAGGTCTCTGTTGGTGTCACGGTAAACGGCGATGCACCGCCGGCAGCGGAAGCCGGTGCGGATATTTCTCTGCCGGAAGGAACAACCGGTGTACTCAATGCTGCGGGATCACGTCCTGCCGGTGGTGAGATTACCGCCTACCGGTGGCGTCAGATTGCCGGACCGCCGGTCCGTATCAGTGATCCGGCAGCACCACAGACGGTCTTTTTTGTACCCGCGGTTGAAAACGACACGACCCTGACCTTTGAACTGACCGTTCAGGACAGTACCGGACTGGAAAGCAGCGATACGGTCAATGCATTTATCATCGACAGCGGGGAAGGTGACGATGAAGATGACAGTCCCTGCTTCATTTCAACCAGTGGTTCGTCTTTTCTGCCGGACATTCTCCGCCTCCAGTCCCTGCCATTTCTTTTTTCGCAATGATTTCCTGTATACAGAGAAAGAAATGACGGGAGGCAGGATCATGAGCAGGCATCCAATATCTCGATCAGAAAAATAGAAACCCGTTATCCGTTACCCTGTACAGGGAAGTGGAGTTTTTATGATGAAGGAAGATGGAAATGCGGATTGGTAAACTGTTTATTGGCGCTCTTGTTGGTATTCTCTCTATTTCATCGAACCTTCTCTGTCATGCGGACCATTCCTTTCCCATCCAGTTGAACACCGGATGGAACCTGATATCGATTCCGGTCATGCCCGCCGACACGACTGTCGGAAGCGTTCTGTCTTCCCTTCAGGGAAAATACAGTATTGTATGGTATTATGAGGGAGACACCTGGTATTCCTATGATCCGGATTCTCCCGGCCTGAGTGACCTTTATGCCATTGAACCGGGAAAAGGCTACTGGATTGAGATGACGTCACCTGCATCGCTCGTCGTTTCGGGAGAAGCCGTCTCCGCCGCTATCCCGATCCGCAACGGATGGAATCTGGTGGGAGTAAACAGCCGGACAGAGGTTTCCGTTTCCCGGATCGTGGATCCCGCAGCACCGCCATGCACGATCGTGTGGGGCTATGAAAGTGACCGCTGGCGGGCATATGATACCAAAATTCCAGCGCTCAGCGATCTGGATCTGATGCAGCCCGGTCATGGCTACTGGATCAAGGCGGATGATACGACATGGCTGAACTTCACGGCACAGCCCCAGATGCCCCGGATTGCGGTTCATCCTTCAGACCTGTATCTGGAGGTCCCCTCTTCCCTCGATCCTCCCGCCGTACAGCCCCGTTCTGCCGCAGAAAACGAAGCGAATGATCTGACCCATGCCTATCCCCACCAACTGAACATTCCCGAAGAAGTGGTCAAGTACTGGGAACAGAATGTCAGCCCGCCGACATCCCCTCCCGGCGGTTCTTTCAGTTTTCCGGCGACTCAGGACTGGAGCAGGTTTGATTCACCGGTAAAGTCCCAGGGCGCCTGTGGTTCCTGCTGGGCCTTTGTCACAACGGCGCTGCTGGAGAATCTGGCCCGGCGGAAAAACATCATCGGCAATGTTCAATATCTGGACCTGTCTGAACAGGAACTTGTCTCCTGTGCTGTTGACAGGGGATGCAGCGGCGGATGGTACTGGGAAGCACTGGAACACATCTATCAATCGGGTGCAGTGCCTGAATCATGCTATCCTTATGTACACCGGAACGGCTCCTGTGATGATGTCTGTCTGTATCCGCCCTTTCTCCTCCGGATACCGGAACCCCCCAAAGAGTATGGCCTCTGGGGAGAAGATCATGATGTGGACGATATCCGCCGGGAACTCCAGCACGGGGCCATATGCGCGTCCATGCGGGTTCCCGACGACGGAACATTCGTCGGAGACGGATACAAGGGGGGAATTTATGATTATGATGGTGGCTTTATTCCCTGGAGCGGCAACGGTCATGCCATCCTCATCGTCGGATATGACGATAACCAGCAGTTCTTCAAGGCAAAAAACACCTGGGGGCCCTACTGGGGAGAAAACGGCTATTTCCGCATTTCCTATGATGATGTGGAAGATGATGTAAAGTTCGGCAGCTATGGCTATACCATTTCAGATGTATATGTCGTCTTCGATGAAGACAATCAGTATGTCACCATTTCCAACCAGGGCAGCACCGATCTGAATATCACTGGTATCAGAACATCGACTGACTGGCTGAACGTCCAGGCGGACCGGACCTTATCCATCCCGCCCAACGGCAGCGAAACGATTATCGTCTTTATCAATCATTATGACCGGATTTCGCCGTCCAATAACAGAGGAACCATCAGCATCAACTCCAATGATCCGGCCTCTCCGCAAACGATCATTAACGTAGAGGTAAAACTGGCACCTCTCCGGCAGGAAGACATCAAAGGAGATTTGAACGGCGATACGGAAGCAGACATGGCGGATGTGATTATCGGGCTTCAGGTTCTGGCGGGAGGTTCTCCTTATATCCGCGCGGATTATGCGAATTCCAATGCCGATGTCGATGAAGATAGTAACAAACACATTTCCTTTCCGGAAGTATTTTACCTGCTGCAAAAAATCAGCAATAACTCTGCTCAATAGAATACCGTAGAATACGCTTTTCTCTTTACACGCCCTGCCCTCTTCCATTCCTTATGCAAAAGGTGAAGAGGGTAGAATATTCCTCCTTCACATTACCTGTATATACCCATTGCGGAACCTTTCAAAATCTGCGATTCGTACCCTACTGGAGATTCGGTAAAGGTGCGGAAGATATACCTCTGAAACAAAGCAGATGGAGAAAGTGAAAGTAATGCGAAAAAGGATTCTACTCATTTTGATTGCGGCAGTTCTTTTCAGTGGGGCTTCATCTGTCCGGGCAGTGCCGCCCATCCCGTTTCGCATTGGAGGTACGCTTACCATCAACGGAGAAACACTGACACCGCTGAACGACAGCGGATACGTCATTTCCGTGACCTATCAGAACAGTCAGCCGCCCTATTCCGCAACAACCATTGCCGTGGATGATGACGGACTGAGTGGTCAGGGAACGTATATCATTGACATTCCGACCTATGATGCCACAGAGCAGCCCGGTGGAATGCAGCCTGGTGAGACTGTGGTACTGCATGTCTTTCAGGGTGATGAGGAATTGATGATCACCTCACCGGCCGGCGGACTG
>JBEPXL010000025.1:0-15700 GCA_041641935.1 Desulfobacteraceae bacterium
GGTCGCCCGGCTGATGCTGGACAATTTCGACCATATCAAGGCATACTGGGTCATGATCGGCGAAAAACTGGCCCAGGTGGCCCTCTCCTTCGGGGCAGATGATCTGGACGGAACCATCGTCGAAGAGAAAATCACCCACATGGCCGGGGCCACCTCGCCGAAGGGACTCACACGGGAGAAGATGGTTCATCTGATCACCGCCGCCGGGTTTGCGCCTGTGGCGCGGGATTCCTTCTACAACCCGGTCGGGGAACAGGAACGGATATGACGGACAGCGCCACGCATCTTCCGGAGATTATTGAAACCGTCAGGGAAGGCCGCCGCATCGATGCCGCCGCGGCCCTGACCCTTTTCCATGAAGCCGATCTGCTCACCCTGGGCGATCTGGCCGGGCGGTGGCGATGGCGGCTTCATCCCGAATCCCGGCCCGGTATGGTCACCTTTGTGGTGGACCGGAACATCAACTACACCAACATCTGCGTCTCCGGATGCCGGTTCTGCGCCTTCTGCCGCTCGCCGCAGGACCCGGACGGCTATGTCCTTTCCCGGGATGAACTGGCCGAGAAGATCGCGGAAACCGTCGCCCTGGGCGGAACACAGATTCTGCTGCAGGGCGGCATGCATCCGGATCTGGAACTTGATTTCTATACCGGCATGCTCCGGTTTATCCACGAGAACTTCGATATTCACATTCACGGGTTTTCCCCGCCCGAGATCGATTTTCTGGCCCGGAAGTCCGGTCTGTCGGTGGAAGAGACGCTGCAGGCGCTGATCGATGCCGGTCTCGATTCCATTCCGGGAGGCGGCGCGGAAATCCTGGTGGACGGGATCCGGACGCAGGCGTCACCGGGGAAATGCACGGCAGGGGAATGGCTCCGGGTCATGGAAACGGCTCACCGGCTCGGACGCCGGAGCAGCGCCACCATGATGTTCGGCCATCTGGAGCAGCCGGGACATATCGTGGAACATCTGATGAAAATCCGGGATCTGCAGGACAGAACCGGCGGTTTCACGGCCTTTATTCCCTGGACATTTCAACCGGACAATACCCGGATTCCGGTGACAAAACGAACCGCCGCCGAATACCTCCGGGTCCTGGCCCTTTCGCGGATTGTGCTGGACAATGTGGAGAACATCCAGGCATCCTGGGTGACCCAGGGGGACAAAATCGCCCAGGTGGCCCTTGCCTTCGGCGCCAACGATCTGGGAAGCACCATGATCGAGGAGAATGTGGTGGCCGCCGCCGGAGTGAAATTCCGTCTGCCCAGATCGGAAATGGTCCGTCTGATCCGGGAAGCCGGGTTTCAGGCGGTGCAGCGGGACTGCTTCTACAATCACCTGAAGGTCGAGGCGTGATCCTGCAAAGACCGCAGAAGGGTTCGGGAACGGAAATCCACCGAGCCGGATGGCTCATTGTGGATCCGGAAACCATCATCCGGGACGGGTATCTCCTTGTCTGTGACGGTATCGTACGGGAAGTCGGACAGGGAAGGCCGCCGGGAGACGGACGGATCGTCGATCACGGTCCCGGCGTAATCCTGCCCGCGCTGGTCAACGCCCACACCCATCTGGAACTGAGCGCATTGCAGGGAAAGGTCACCACCGGCGGCGGTTTCAGGGACTGGGTGCGGCAGGTGATCCGGGTCCGGGAGGAACTGGGACCGGCGGCGCTGTGCCGGGGCGCAGAAGAGGGAATGGACCGGCTTGTCCGGTCCGGCTGCGGTCTGGTCGGGGAAATCTCCACCCTCGGACTGACCCTGCCGCTGTTTGAAACATCTCCGCTGGCCGGTGTCTGGTTCCGGGAATACCTCGGCAGCGCTCTGGCGGATACCGCAAATTCGGAACCGGCGCCATCGGACAGGGAAACGGAGGATGTCTGCATCTCTTTCGCCGGTCACGCGCCCCATACCACCGCACCGGATGTGCTGTCCCGGCTGAAGGCGGAGACAAAGGCCCGTGACCTGCCGTTTTCGATCCATCTGGCCGAGTCGGACGACGAAATGGAATTTCTGACCACCGGCAGAGGAGAATGGGCGGATTTCCTCACGGAACGGGGCATTTCCTTTGCAGACTGGGGATTGCCGGTATCGGGACCGGTGCAGCATCTGGAACGGCTCGGCCTGCTGGATGTCCGGACCATCCTGGTTCATCTCCTGCATACGACCGCAGCGGATATGGAAATCCTGCGGCAGAACCAGGTCCGGGTCTGCCTCTGCCCCCGGAGCAACCGCAATCTCCACAATCGTCTGCCGGACCTCTATGCCCTGCACCGGGCCGGTCTGTCTCTTTGTATCGGTACGGACAGCCTGGCCGGTACGGAAAGCCTCAGCCTGTTTGATGAAATGGCCTTTATCGGAAACCGGTTTCCGGATCTGCGGCCTGCGGAGATACTGAAGATGGCCACCGTGAACGGGGCCGGTGCACTGGCGCTTGAAAACCGTTTTGGAACCCTGACGCCCGGAAAGGAAGCCGCCTTTGTCTGTTCTGCCGTCAAAGCGGAAACCCCTTCCCGCCTGCTGGAGGCAATCATTTATGACACAGCATCCTGTACACAGCTATAACATGAAAACATCTCCCGTCCGTGTCGGACGGATCAGCTATATGAATGTCGCCCCGGTCTATTACGGCCTCAACAACGGCCATAAACCGGACTGGATGGAAATGGTGAGCGCCCCGCCGTCCACCCTGAACACCATGCTGGCCGACGGGGAACTGGACGTGAGCCCGGTCTCTTCTGCCGCCTACGCCCGGCATCAGGACGACTGGCTTCTGCTGCCGGACCTGTCCATCTCCTGCTTCGGAGAGGTGATGAGTGTGCTGCTGGTCAGCCGGTATCCCTTTGAACAGTTGAACGGGAAACCGGTCATGCTCACCCGGGAATCGGCGACGGCCGCGGCGCTGACGCGGTATCTTTTCGCATCGGAAGGAATCGCGCCCCGGTTTGAAACCGGAAAGGTCCGTTCGGTTGCGGATCTTCCCGAAGAGGCGGGCGCGGCCCTTGTCATCGGGGACGCTGCCCTCAAGACCCGCTGGTCGGCATCCTTTCCGTATGTGTGGGATCTGGGGCGGCGATGGCTGGAGAAAACCGGTCTTCCGTTCGTCTTTGCCCTGTGGGCCGTAAGGCGGCGGTTTGCCGATGAACACCCGGAGCGGGTATCGGCGGTGATGGAACGGTTTCTCCACTCCCGGTGCGAGGGGCTTGCCAATATCTGCCGGATTCTTCCCGAAGCGTCCGAACGGCTCGGCATCTGCCGGAATACCTGCCGGGACTACTATGACCGGCTTCACTATGATCTCAATCCCCGGCAGGTGAGCGGACTGGCGTGGTTTTTCAACGGTCTGTACCGGGAGAGGATCATCTCCCGCCCGGTGCGTCTTTCCTTTTTCCGGGAGGCGGCTGAAACCTGTGCGGCGTGAAACGCCGCCCTGCCTTACGGTCCATCACTGCCCCATCTGCGGAAAATACCGTCGCTCGACCTCCGCCACAATATCATACCGCTCCAGATTGGTTCCCATGGCCCGGAAGAGTTCGGCGAGACCCAGATGATAATCGGTCATCGCTGTCGCCTTCCGGATGCGGGCGGAAATCAGGTCGTCCTGGAAATCGAGAATCCGGAACGTGTTGGAAAGTCCCCGCATGAGGCGGGCCATTTCCTGCTTCAGTACCTTTCTGGCGATATTTTCATATTTCTCCGCCGTCCGTACCCGCTCCAGACTCCGCTCGACGGTGACGAGGGCATTTTTCACCTCGGTTTCAATATTTCCCTCCAGCTGCTTGACCATCAGCACCGCCTGCCGTTTTTCCAGAAGACTTCTCGAATACCGCGCTTTGGCCGCCTTGTTTCCGATGGGATAGGAAAAGCGGAGATCCACCGACCACTCATACCCGTCCGCTTCGGCCATCCGCTGCAGGGAATCCTCATAATCCCCGACCAGCGGACTCGATTCAGTCCGTCCGAACAGGTGGACAGGCCGGTCATCGCCGGATAACCCATTGGCTCCTAAAGTCGCCGCCAGATCGAGCCGGGGGAGTTTCTGGTTGGCAAAATATTCCAGCCGGATGTCCTGACTGGCCACATTCATCTGCATCTGTTTCAGGTCGGCACGGCGGACCAGCGCGGCGGCAAGGGCTTCTTCCAGAACCGGGAAGGCGATATTTTCATCGGGGATATCCTCCGTGAAAATGGTTTTGTCATACAGCGGGTGGTCGCCCCGGATTTCCAGCAGATCTTTCAGATGGTTGGTGATCCGTTCCACCTGCTGCCGGGTGGAAAGAACCGCCTCTTCCCGGGCCATGAGCGCGCTGCGGGCCTGGTCCACTTCGGTGACAGAGATGACGCCCTGCTTCAGCTTGTCCCGGTTTCCCTCCATCAGCTCCCGCGCCAGTTCCCGGGATTCGATGCGATACCGGAGAACCGACATGGCCTGGGCCAGGTTCAGATAGACCTGTTCGATCCGGAGGGCCATTTCCCGGGCCCGGCTCAGATAATCGTAGACGGCCTGTTCCACCCGGTTTCTGGCGATGCGCAGATCGGCCGTATTGACCTGGACGCCGAAATCCCGGAGCAGGGGCTGGGTCAAATCCAGTACCAGAAAACTCCGGTAATGGGGATCGAGGGCGTCGGCAAGGGAGTTGTTTTCGGAGCGGAGGGTCCGGAGTCCGATCCGGCTCTCCAGACCGAATCTGAATTTTTTCCGGACGCCCAGACTTATCCCTCTCTCCTCCATATGGCTGTATTCGTCCCGGTAGAGAACGGAACCGGTCAGGATCTTCTGTTCACTGGCAAAGAGGGAGGCTTCCAGGGCCGGGTCAAATGCCGCTTCGCCTGCCGTGACACCGGTCTGGCGGATCGGGATATTGAGTTCCTCGACCTGAAGCGCCAGGTTCTGCTCGATGCCCCGGGCAATGGCGCTGCGGAGGGTGAGGACACTCTCGTCCGGCGGTGTTTCACCGGCGGCGGGTGGAACGGAAATGCACAGAACAAGAAAGAAAACAATACTGAACCATCGGGATTGATACATGAATCTGCCCCCCTGTTGATCTTCTAATGGATGCGATGCCGGAAAAGCCAGCCGGCGACGGCCAGCGTAATGATGCCGATCACCGCCATGGGCCAGAACTGGTCCAGCAGTTGATGAAAGGGCGTCCCTTTCAGAAACACGCCCCGGATCACCACCATGAAATACCGGAGCGGATTGAGCAGGGTAATCTTCTGGACCACCACCGGCATGTTGGCAATGGGTGTGGTGAAGCCCGAGAGAATGATCGACGGAACCAGAAAGAAAAAGGCCCCCATCAGCCCCTGCTGCTGGGTTACGGCGATGGAGGAGATCATCAGCCCGACGCCGATGGCCGACATCAGAAAGAGAAACAGGCCGGTGTAGAGGGTCAGAATATTGCCGCGCAGGGGAACCCCGAACCAGAAAACGGCCAGCAGAAGAATCAGCGACGCCTCGACCGTGCCGATGATGAAGCCCGGCAGGGCCTTGCCGATCAGGATTTCCACCGGCCGCATGGGGGTGACCAGGAGCTGGTCAAAGGTTCCCTGCTCCCGTTCCCGGGCCACGGAAAGGGCGGTGACGAGCATCGTCACCACCAGGGTCAGCAGACCCATAATGCCGGGAACGATATACCACCGGCTTTCCAGATTCTGATTGAACCAGGCCCGGGTCTCCAGCTGCACCGGCGGGGCGGCAAGGCCCCGGTCCCTGATCCATTCCAGGTTGTACCGGGTGACGATGGCACGGACATAGTTGAGGGCGATCATGGCCGTGTTGGAATTCCGGCCGTCCACGATCACCTGCAGGGTCGCCGTTCGTCCGGAAAGGAGGTCCCGGCTGAAATCGGGCCGGATGTGGATGATCATCAGCACCTTCCGGCTGTCGATCAGCGGGGCCATCCGGGCGTCCCGCCGGATTGTCTCTTTCTGCTCGAAATGAGGCGACCCTTCAAACCGTGCCAGCAGTTCCCGGGAAGCCAGGCTGTGGTCTTCGTTGTAGACGGCGTAGGGTACATTGTTCAGGTCATAGGTCGCCGCATAGCCGAAGACCAGCAACTGGACCAGGGGCGGTACAATGATGGTGAACCGGCTTTTTTTGTCTTTCATCAGGGAAAGAAATTCTTTCCGGGTCAGGGCGGCAATCCGTCGGATCATGGGCTTTCCTTTCAGTCCAGCCGTTTCCGGGCCCTGAACCGGCTCAGTCCCAGGAATATAACCGCCATCAGCACCAGTGCCGCGCCGTTGGGCAGGATCACCGACCAGATATCCCCGGCCAGGAAACTGCTCTGGAGAATGGCCACGAAATACCGTGCCGCGACAATCCGGGTAATATTCTGAACGACAAAGGGCATACTGCCGATGTCAAACAGAAAGCCTGACAGGAGAAAGGCCGGCAGAAAGGTGACGATGATGGCCACCTGTCCGGCCACGAACTGGTTCCGGGCCACGATGGAGATGAGCAGTCCCATGCCGAGGGCCACCAGGAGAAAAAGCGCCGCCGCCAGTGTCAGCAGCCAGAGGGAACCGCGCAGGGGAACTGCAAACAGCCAGACGGCCATGGCCACCGACAGGGCCATGCCGCCCATGCCCATCACAAAATAGGGAATCAGTTTTCCCAGGATCACCTCCCGGATTGCCACCGGTGTTACCAGAAGGGCCTCCATTGTGCCCCGCTCCCACTCCCGGGCCATCACCATCGCCGTCAATAACGCCCCGATCAGGGTCATGATCACGGCGATGAGGCCGGGGACGAGAAAGTTCCGGCTCCGCACTTCGGCATTGAACCAGATGCGCTGTTCCACATCCACCGGCATCTGCAGGGTTCCCCCCTGCCGCCGGGCCCGGTCCGCGAGCCAGCCGGTCCAGACACCTTCGGCGTATCCGGAGATGAGGCGGGCGGTGTTGGCGTCCACACCGTTGACGATGAGCTGCACCGAAGCGCCGAAGCCGCTTTCCAGTTCCCGTGCGAAATTTTCCCGGAGCCGGACAATGGCGTCCACCCGCCGGTTCATCAGCGCTTCCTCCGCCGCCCGCATGTCCGACAGGAGCACCGGTTCGAAGTATTTCGAGTACTGAAACCCGGAAACAAACGAGGCGGTGTCGCTGCTGTTCTGTTCCACGACCAGGGCGACGGGAACATGCTCCGCGTCCAGGGAAACACCGTAGCCGAAGATGATCAGAAGCACCACCGGCATGAGAAAGGCGATGGCGATGCTGCTGGGATCACGGAGAATCTGGAGAAACTCCTTCCGGACCAGCCCCCGCAGGCGCATGAAACCGCCGCCGCGCGGTGCTTCCGTGCCGGTGTTCCGGTGCTGACGTGATCCGCCGGATTGTGTTGACCGGTCAGCCATTGCTGTTCCCCTCCCGGGTTTCGATCAGTGCGATAAATGCCTCTTCCATTGTCCGGATTTCCCGTTCCGATTTTTCCCCGGCCTCTTTGCGGATCTCCGCCGGGGTTCCCAGGGAAAGAATCTCCCCGGCGACCATGATCGCCAGCCGGTCACAGTATTCGGCCTCTTCCATGAAGTGGGTCGTCACCAGCACCGTGACCCCGCTTTCGGCCAGTGCGTTGATCTGATCCCAGAACTCCCGCCGCGCGATGGGGTCCACACCCGAGGTCGGTTCGTCCAGAAACAGAATATCGGGCTGGTGCATCAGGGCGCAGGCCAGGGCCAGCCGCTGTTTGTAGCCAAGCGGAAGCTGCCCGCTGGCAGCGTCGGCCCGGTTGCGGAGATCGAACTGGTCCTGGGCCCAGTCGATCCGTTCCCGGCGGAACTTTCCCTTCAGGTTATAGGCGCTGCTGAAAAATTCAAGGTTTTCCAGAACGCTCAGGTTGCCGTAGAGAGAAAATTTCTGGGACATGTAACCGATGCGCCCCCTTGCCTCCGCCGCCGCCTTGCGGAGATCGCGCCCGGCCACCCGGAGTTCCCCCTCACTCGGGGGCAGCAGTCCGCAGAGCATCCGGAAGGTGGTGGTCTTTCCCGCGCCGTTGGCCCCCAGCAGGCCGAAGACCTCGCCGGCTCCCACTTCGAACGTGACATCCCTGACGGCGTAAAAATCACCGAACCGCCGCCGGACATGGTCCACATCGATTACCGGGCCGTCCGTGTCATGCTCCGTCCGTTCCTGTTCACCGACCAGTTGCCCGGTGTCGCCATTTTTCTCTTTGTCCTGCAGAATGGTGACATAACTGTCCTCGAACCGGGGCGGAACCGGTTCCAGGCGGACATCATCGGCTTCCGGCAGCAGCCGGTCCGGATCGGGCTGCTCGGTACTTTCCATGACCAGACGGACCCCGTCCCCCTGGATGACCGCGTCCACCACCCCGTCCGCGCGGGACAGCCGGGCCTGTACTTCCCGTTTTTTCAGACCGGCGGCGGTCACAAAAAAGGTTTTCCCTTCCTGTTCCCTGCTGAAATCCCCGGGTGGGCCGGTTCCCAGAATTTTGCCGTCATGGAGCAGCACCACAGAATCGCACTGTTCAGCCTCATCCAGATAGGCCGTGCTGAGGAGAACACTCATGCCTTCTTCTTTCACCAGACGGGAGACAATGTCCCAGAGTTCCCGCCGGGAAACCGGGTCCACCCCCACGGTCGGTTCATCCAGAAGCAGCAGGTCCGGAGAGCGGACCAGGGTGCAGGCGAGCCCCAGTTTCTGCTTCATTCCGCCGGAGAGCTGGCCTGCCAGCCGGTCCGTGAACGACCCCAGCTGGGTCATTTTCATCAGTTCGTCATACCGTTCCCGCCGCTGGTCCCGGGGAACCCCCTGCAGATCGGCATACAAATCCAGGTTTTCCTGAACGGAGAGATCCTCGTAAAGGCCGAACCGCTGGGGCATGTACCCGATGGCGGCCTGCACCTTCAGGGGGGCCCGGTTTGCGTCGATCCCCAGAACGGAAATGTCTCCGCTGTCCGGCCTGAGCAGGCAGGCCGCCAGCCGCATCAGGGTCGTTTTGCCCGCACCGTCCGGACCGATCAGCCCCGTGACCCGTCCGGGCCGGACCTGCAGACTCACATCCTGAAGTGCCTTTATCCGGCGGTCTTTCTGGGCAAAGGACTTGCGCACGCCGTCGAAGATGAGAGCGGCGTCATTCGCTCCGGCTGCATCCTGCGGATCCTTCCCGTTCCTTCCGGCCCCGGTGCTGCGGGTATGATCGTCATCCGCCGGTGCCATTGGTCTCCTGACAGGGCGGGCGTTCGGTTCCGGTCCGGGACTGGTCCAGGGGAATCTTTACCGTCACCGGCATTCCCAGCCGGAGTTCGTTGCGGGGATTGCAGACAAAGACCCGCATCTGATAGACAAGGCTGGTCCGGATTTCCGGCGTCTGGACCGTCTTCGGGGTAAACTCGGCGGTAGGCGAAATGTAGCCGACCCAGCCCTCATACACCTTGTCCGGAAAGCTGTCGGTGATGATACGGGCGGACATGCCGGAAAAGATTCTGCCCAGATCCGACTCGGGCACAAAGGTTCTGACCCAGACCGGATTGATCAGCGCCAGGGTCAGCACCGGCCGCTGGGGAAAGGCCATGTCCCCCGGCTGCAGAATCCGGTTCCGGATGATGCCGTCATCCGGGGCGCGAAGGGTGGCGTCTTCCAGCTTCTGCCGGGCCAGCGCCAGCGCCGCCTCCTGTGCCCTGCGGGTGGCCCGGGCGGAAGCGATCTCCTCCTGCCGGGGACCGGCCAGCGCCAGATCCAGCGCCGCCCGGGCCGACAGAAGCCGTGCCCTGGCCCCTTCGGCTTTGGCACGGGCCTCATCCAGCTGTTCTTCGGATGTCAGATTCTGCCGGGCCAGCGGTTCCAGCCGCCGGTAGGTCTGTTCCGCGTTTTCGGCCGTCACCTTTGCTGCCGCCACGTCGGCCTCGGCTCTGTTGATCTCCTCTTTCCGGCTTCCGGCTTCGAGCCGGGCGACCACCTCCCGCTGGGCTTCGACCTGTGCTTCCGCCTGGTCCACATTGTGCTGCAGGCGCACCGTCTCCAGGGTCGCCAGCACTTCCCCTTTTTCGACGGCGTCTCCTTCTTCGACCCGGATTGCGGCAATCCGGTCACTGGCGTTGAAGGCCAGCTCCACCTGCCGGATATCCACGTTACCGTAGAGAACCAGCATGTTGTCCTGCTGCTCCTGCTCCCGGAAGAAAAAATACCAGACCCCGGCGCCGATGGCGCCCAGTACCAGAAGAACGATCACAATGCGGATGAGTTTCTTTTTCATGGGCCGCCCTTTTCCTTTCCGCCGTTTTTGCCGATTGCCTTCAGGAAATCCACCGCGCCGGCGGTCACCATCTCCCGGATTTCCATCATTTCGTCCTGACTGTATCCTTCCATATCCAGATACCGGACAATGGTCTCCTTGGACGCACGGAAGACGATCATCTGGCCCAGCAGGGAAAATACCCGCAGCGCGGCCTTCCGCCGGTCCTGCTCCCCCGTGATGACCGAGATCAGTACGGTGAGGCGGTCCAGCATGGGGTTCATGAACTGCCGGTAAATAATATCGAAGGCCGGGGAAGGATTCATCTGTTCCCGGAAGATGATTCTGGCATAACAATCGGCATGGGATGTTCCGCAGATCACTTCGACCATCGCTCCCATCAGCTGCCGGATCGATGCAATGGCCTCCTCCGGGGACATGTTTCCCTTTTCAATGGCTTCATCCATTTTTTCCAGAACAGGGGACATCCGGGTCTTGAGGTAGGTGGTGATATGGGTAATCACTTCCCGGTACAGTTCTTCCTTGGTTCCGAAATAGTAGGGAATCGCAGAAAGATTCACCCCGGCACTGTCGGTCAGCATTCTTGTGGTTGCGGCGCTGTAGCCGTATGCAGCGAAAATTTCGATGCCGGCCTGAACCAGCCGTTTCCGGGCATCGGCGCTGCTTTCTCTTGGGGCCACCACTCCTCCTTCCGTTGGGTTCTGATGCAGTTTAATACATACGTATGAATCAAGTCAAGCCGGTACGGAATATTTCCGCATCTTTTCAACGCAACGATTAAAAATGGATGAAAAGACTTGCATCGCCGGACAGAAAGAATTAGTTTAACCCGTTTACCCCGTCCGGAACCGACGGGGTCATTTTTTTTATACGGCAGGACACTGCTGTGCTTTGCCGGAAATACTTTTTCAGTAATATTTTGATTCATGCAATGAAGTAAGGAGAGAACAGAGATGTCAGAGCAGTCGCAATTTACCCTGTACAGCGGCGGTCATAAAGGCGCCGAAGCCGAATTCGGACGGAATGCGGAACAGTACGGCGTTCAGGAAGTCAATTTTACCTTTGCGGGTCATACCACCGAGCGTGAACAGAACCTGCAGGAACTGTCCCCGGAAGAACTCAAGAAAGGGGATATCAGCATGGAGATTGTTTCCCAGCGGATGGGACGGAACTACGCCCGGGCGGAAAAGATCCGGAAAGTGATCCAGTCCATCTTCCACATGGTCAACAGGGGATATCATGTCTTCGCCATCGGCTGGATTCAGCCCGATGATACTGTCAAGGGCGGAACCGGCTGGGCCGTGGAACTGGCCAAGCTGTTCAACCGTCCCATCCATGTCTATGACCAGGACCGCAAGGGCTGGTTTGCGTGGAAAGACAGCCAGTGGGTGGCCGATACGCCGGTGATCGCGGACAGCACCTTTGTGGGAACCGGAACCCGCAATCTCAGCGAAGAAGGCCGCCAGGCCATCGCGGAACTGTTCCGGCGTTCCTTTGCCGGAGCCTGATCGCTACCGATTCAGGAGTTTTTTCAGTTCTGTCAGGGACCGGGTGTTGAGAACATCATCCGGTTCCAGCCAGCCCCGCCGGGCCTGGCCGATGCCGTATGAGATATACCGCAGATGGGACGCCCGGTGGGCATCGGTGGAGATGGCGATCTTTACACCGTGTTCACGGGCCAGCCGGCAGTGCCGGTCGGTCAGATCGAGCCGGTCGGGGTGGGCGTTCAGTTCCAGAAAACAGCCGCGTTCCCCCGCCGCACGGATGATCCGTTCCAGATCGATTTCATAGGGCGGGCGAAAATTGAGAATCCGTCCCGTGGGATGGCCCAGGATATTGAACCAGGGATTGTCCATGGCCCGGATGACCCGCTCCGTCTGCTCTTCAACCGGCAGGTTGAATTTGGAATGGATGGAACAGACCCGGATATCCAGCCGCTGCAGGACATCATCGGGCAGATCCAGGCTTCCGTCCTTCAGGATATCCACCTCGGCGGACTTGAGCAGGGTGGGAAAGCCGCCGATTTTTTCGTTCATCCGGTCAATCTCATCCATCTGCCGGAGAATCCGGTCCACATCCATGCCGTTGGCGACCGTCACGTTCCGGGTATGGTCACTGATGGAGAGGTAGGCATAACCCCGTTCTCTTGCCGCCGCGACCATTTCGGCGATGCTGCTCCGGCCGTCGGTTTCGGTGGTGTGGGCATGGAGATCGCCGCGGATGTCCGCCGCTTTCACCAGACGCGGCAGGCGGTCTTCCCGGGCGGCTTCGATTTCGCCGCGGTCCTCCCGCAGTTCCGGTACGATATACGACAGCCCCAGACGGGTAAACACCTCTTCCTCGGTCCATCCGGCGATCTGTTCCTCTTCCCGGAAGACACCGTATTCGTTGACTTTGAGCCCTTTTGACTGGGCAGCCCGGCGGAGGGCGACATTGTGCGCCTTTGAACCGGTAAAGTAGTGGAGAGCCGCACCGTAACTCTCCTCGGGTACGATCCGGAGGTCCACGTTCATGCCGCCCCGGAGTTCCACCGATGCCCGCGTATCCCCCACCGAATCGACCCGGACCACGTCTTCATACCGGGTAAACTGTTCCATGACGGTTTCACTGTCTTCACAGATGACCAGAATATCCAGATCGCCGATAGTCTCTTTCCGCCGCCGGAGACTCCCGGCCGGTGTCACCTTCCGCACGCCCGCCAGCGATGTCAGGTATTCGACCAGGCTTTCCGCAATCCGTTCGGTCTGGGGGAGCAGAAACCGTTTTTTCTCTTCGGCCGCATGAATAATCCGGTCGAGGATCATCTGTTCGGTCTTTTTACCGAATCCGGGCAGAGAGCGGACTTCGCCGTTTTCGGCTGCCCGTTTCAGGGCCAGCCAGTCGGTGATGTTGAGATTGTGGTAAAGGGCCTGGACCCGTTTGGGTCCGATGCCGGGGATGTTGAGCAGGTTTGCCAGTTCCGGCGGAATCTTTTTTTCCATCTCCTCCAGGGCTTTCATACGCCCCGTCCGGACAATCTCCGTGATCTTTTCCGCCAGATCCTTTCCGATACCGGGAAGCGCGGTCATATCCTGCCCTTCCCGGACCATGTCCGATACATTTTCCCCCATTCCGCCGACCACCCGGGCGGCATTCCGGTAGGCCCGGACCCGGAAGGGGTTGTCGTCCTCGATCTCCAGGAGATCGGCCAGGCGGTTGAACAGACCGGCTACTTCTTCATTCTGAACAGGCATAATGGTTCCATTCCTGATGGTTCGGTTCTACAGTTGCATTCGGGGGCAAATCCCATTACGGCAGACGCCATGAGAAAACGCCATTCCCGCGAATGCGGACATCCGGCGGAAACCGGTTATCCGCGTTCGCAGGTATGACGATCAGAAAAACGGCTGCTGTCTGTCTGGTTTACCAGTACCGGGGGCGTCCGTAAAAGTCATACAACTGGGCTTCATATTCCCGGTTGATGGGGGTGGACGGATCAAACTCGGGGCTGTTCTTGATCTGGTCTTTGGTCAGATCGACCACGACCTTTTCGTCATTCCAGATGACCGCCTTGACCCAGCTCGGGGAAATGACCACTTTTTTGCCCCCGGGCAGCCAGTTCCGGGTATCAATCACCGCATAGCGGATGATCCAGGAATCTTCTTCCACGATAAAATCCTCTACATGGCCGATGGAGTCATCCGTCGCCTCGATGTGATAGCCTTCCACTTCCCCGCAGGAGCGGAGATGATTCGGCTCATTGTTCTGGCGGACGGCCTTTTCCTCGGGAAACTGTTCATTCCGCCGGCTCAGCAGTCCGGTAGGGTAGGCTTCCACCCCCCAGAGACCCCCGCCGACCCAGTAATAGGGATAACCGTAATAATCGAAATACCGCGCCTCATACTCCCGGGAAACAGGCATGTCATGCTCCAGCGGGGGGCTGTTCTTGATCTGGTCCTTGGTCAGATCCACCGGAAACCGGCGGGAATTCCACTCCGGTTCTCCGAGGGAGATGGGCGAAATCAGCACCTTCTGCCCCGGCAGCCATTTGCCGGTCTCCGCCACCATATACCGGACGGCCCAGTGCTGGTCTTCAAACAGAAAGTCCCGGCAGCGCCCGATTTCATCATCTGTTCCGAGCAGAATATATCCTGTAATCTCTTTTACGCTTCTTAGCATGATTGTACCTCCTTTAAAAGGGTTACGCTCAACTCTTGCCAGGTTCTTTGTCCCTGACCGCCTCGATGACCTCTCATGAACAGACGCTTATCAAACACCGAAGGCCCAAGAAGACACCTTTCAGGCGTCACCCCGGGCCTTCTTTACGCTTCTGTGGGATGGGTCTCGGGTTCAGTGGCGCGGATTACATCAGATCCCAGTTGAACATGACGGTCCGCAGGCTGTTTTCATTAATACGGATGGTGCGGGTCTTCGTCTGACCTTCATATGTGGCCGTCACCCTGTACTGTCCGGAGGGCAGAGCGGTCAGCACCCAGGGACCGGCGCTGTTGAGGGAGAAGACCTGCTGTCCGTTGCTGTCTGTGATGTCAAGATCAATATCGGCAACATACCGCCCGGTCTGGTCGGCAAACACGGTTTTCAGGCTGTATTCTTCCTCTACGGCATTGATGGTATCCCGCTGCTCAACTCCGACACCGCCACTGATGAAGTCGATTCCGCTCTTGCTGCTTTCCTCGACCAGGGGATTCTGTTCCAGCGGATCAAAGTACCCTCTGGCCTGAGACTGACCTCTCTGCTGCATCTGCATTCTTCCGGAACGGTAGGTGTCTCTTCTCATTCTCTGCTGATACCGGTCATCCATTCCCATCTGCTGGCGGGAGCGGTTATCCATTCTTCTCTGCTGATAACCGTCATCCATTCCCGTCTGCTGACGGTAGCGCTGATCCATCCTTCTCTGCTGATAGCGGTCGTCCATACCCATTCTCTGGCGGGAACGATCTTCCATCCTTCTCTGCTGATAACTGTCATCCATTCCGGTCTGCTGACGGTAGCGCTGATCCATTTCCTGCTGATACCGGCTATCCATGCCGATGCTGCGGCGGGAGCGGTCATCCATACCCATCTGCCGTCCGGAATCATCTTCCATCATCATCATCTCATCCCGGTTAAACCGCTCCTCATCATACCGGAATTCCGCCCTCGGCTGATCCATGTAGGGTGTATTGACCACCTGTGCCGTGGCGATGCCGGACATCAGACCAATAGAAAGGATTCCTGTCAGGCCGTACGTAATTGCTCTCTTCATCATAACCAAAACCTCCTTTTGAAGTTGGTTTACGCAATTCTTCTGTTTGCTATCTTGCTATAAATCTAACCAGTACGGTTGAGATCTGGAATAAGGTGAATCCGGTATTAACTCAAAAGAAAAACCGCATCTGACGCCGGAAGCCTGAAAAAAGAAAAATTTTGCCACCGGAAAGAACGCCTTCACCGGGTTTTCATATACCATGTTCCTTTTTTCCGGATAGGTGATTCACCTTATTCCGGG
>JBEPXL010000026.1:0-15642 GCA_041641935.1 Desulfobacteraceae bacterium
CGAAGTGCCCATACCGCCCGAAGGGCCTGTACAGGTTGTGGGACTTGGTCCGGCAGATCCGGAAACCGGAATTCGAAGTCCGCTTCAGAGTGAAGTGGATCTTCAGCCGGGTGAGCAGGCAACCATTAATCTGACACAGGTCGATATTGGTGGAATCGAGGTGACCACTGAGAGTGAAACTCTTGTTGCGGATGGTGAATCGACAGTTGAAATTACTGCAAATTTAACGGATGAGGGAGGCAATCCCATTTCCGGAGAGACAACCGTATTCTTTTCCACCTCGGCAGGTACTCTTTCTGCAAACCAGGTCCGGGCGGTGAATGGTACTGCGCGTGTTACATTGATCAGTTCGGGAACAGCAGGTGAAATTGCGAATGTGACAGGAAGCGCCGGTGGTTTTTCGGACAGTGTATCAATCCGTTTCCTGCCCAGGCCGGAAAGTTTTTCACTGTCGACTTCGCAGACCAGTGTAAAAACAGATAATTCAGACAGTGCCATTATTACAGCAACAGTTCTCAATTCAAACAATGCTCCCTTTGCCGGTGTTCCGGTATCTTTTCAGGTGGAAAGTGGTGTTCTGCGTCCCGTAGGCGAGTTGCCGGAAGGTGAGCAGTTTGACCCTACCTCAGTCATTACAGGTTCTGACGGAACAGCCCAGGTACGGTTCTCTTCGGGAACGGGGGAAGAGGGAAGAGAGAATAGAACTGTAACTATAAATGTCAAGGTAAGTGGACTGCCGCCAAAAACGATTCCGATTCAGGTGGCAGGAACAACAATCGAGCTCGATAATGACAAGACCAACCTCAATGTTGAAGGCGGTGATACTGCAACTGTGACGGTAACTGTGCGGGATGCGAGTCTGTCGCCCATATTTGATGCACCGGTTAATATTGATGTTACTCCGCCGGGTTCCTTGAATGTCACCACGGCAGATGGCGGTCCTTTCCGTACGGATATATCCGGTAAACTGGAGCTGGAAGTAGCGGGCGCGCAGCCTGCCGAAGAGGCTGTTCTGGAAGTTACCTCCCTTGGTGTTACCAAGACCCAGACCTATACGGTCACTTCGGCTGCAAACACCTTTGCAATTATTTCCCCGAATGAAGATCCATTCGCATTGTCAACCAATACACAGCTGCCGGTTGTCGTTCAGGCACCTAATCAGAGTCAGGTGAGATTTTCCACTTCTTTCGGAACCTGGGAAAACGGCAGCCAGGTCATGGATGTCAATGTTGTCGACAGAAGAGCTACCGCCAATCTTTCTTCCGCAGAAGCCGGTGTGGCGACTGTGCAGGTATTTGACCTGCAGAATCCGAGTACATCTGATTCAATGCAGGTCGTCATATCCGCACCTTCGAGTGAAGCAAGTCAGCTTTCTCTTCAGGTAAGTTCCAGAGTGGTTGCACCCAGTACCGGTGATGTGCAAAATACGGTAACGCTGAGAGCGACAGTAAAGAATCCCTCGGATCAACCTGTCGGTGGTGCACCGGTTGCATTTTCTTTGGTGCGTACAACCGGTGGCGGAGAAAGTATCTCTCCGGTGATTGTTTTTACCAACAGTCAGGGTGTGGCAACTTCGACATTCTTCTCCGGTTCCTTGCCTTCCGACGCCAACGGCGTCACAATACGCGCTGTTGTTGTAGGTAAAGAGGCGAGTGTGAATGATACGATTGCTGTTGTGATCGGGGGAACAGCCGGATCGGTACTGATTGGAAGAGGAACGGAAATCAGTTCTAATGATGAGAATACGGCATATATTTTGCCGATGTCTGTTATTGTTTCCGATTCAAATGGTAATCCTGTTTCAGGGGCTCAGGTTACCCTGGGCGTATGGCCTGTGGAATACTCCACAGGTTTTTGGACACCAGACCCACCTTGTACTCCGGTAATAACAGGCACATTTCCCAATGAAGACGAGAATCGCAATCTTATAGAGGAGCCTGGTGAAGATGTTAATGATGATGGACAATTAACGCCCCCAAACTCTGCGGCAGGTAATGTCATCCCCGCTGTTGTAACAACGGATGATAATGGTGTGGCAACCTTCAATCTTGAATATTTGAAGGCATCAGCAGTTTGGATTGTTGATGAAATCACTGCTACAACCCTTGTGGCAGGAACTGAAACACAGTCAAGGTTGGAATTCCGACTTCCGTTCCTGGAAGGGGAAGAGTGCAATCTTCCAAATTCTCCGTTTGTTGGGCGGGAAGATCTTGCTGAGATTGAAGTTTTTGCGTCTCCTTCAAGGTTGCTGGCTAACGGTAAAAGTGAGTCACTAATAGCAGCAACACTCGTTGGCGAAAATGGCGCTTTTGCTGACGCGGGCACTCTTGTTCAATTCAGGATCACTCAGGGAGGAGGTACGTTAAGTCAGACTACCGCTTCGATTAGTGAGAATGGAACGGCCACTGTTACCTACACAGCACCACAGGGAACAACACAGGGTACGGAAGCTGTTATCACAGTAACGTCACCGCTTTTTGAAAGCATTTCCGGCAGTGTGACCATTGAATTAGGCACGGGTAGTTTATTGCTGTCAGCAGACGGTCCAACAACTTTACCTGCTGATGGAGAAAGCGAAGTGTTACTGAGGGCACAATTATTCGGTCTGGATGGAGAATTGATTGAAACGCCTGACAGGGTGGAATTCAGTTTAAACGGACCTGGTGGCTTTCCTTCCTCTGATTTTGCGGTAGAATTTGCATCCGGTGGTACTGCGGAAGTAACATATGTTGCCGGTACAACTCCTGGAACGGCAACTATTACTGCGACGATGGAGACAGGCGCTTCAGATTCAGTAACGATTACTTTGGAAGGAGAAGCGCCAGAAGAGATCAGCTTCATTCTTCCATTGGAGGTTGATCCAGAAGGAAGTATTCCGGCTGATGGAAGTACATCCGTTAGTATAACGGCGACAGTAATTAATACTGCTGGTGAACCCGTAAGAGAGGGAACACCTGTCACCTTTACAACAAATCTTGGTCAATTTTCTGATGGCTCACAATCAAAGACGGTGACAACGGCAGATGACAGTGGTCAGGTGGTTATTTCTCTGTCTTCCGATCAGGCAGGTATTGCCAAGGTCACGGCTGAAGCCGCTGGAGTGACGCAATCAACAACTATCCGTTTTGAAGGTGGAGAGCAAGGGGATAATCCCATCGGTGAAACCTTTACAATCCGTGCGGATGGCAGTACTTCACCGGTCACTCTGACTGTCACTGCCGATGATATTTTCGGCAATGCGGTAACCGATGGAACTATCATAGATTTTAATACCTTCAATACCGGTGGAAGCTTAAATCCAGAAACGGCATTTACGGAGAACGGTTTTGCGACAAGTACACTTACCTTCGATCCTGCCGCACTTCCGATCTCAGTAACGGCTCTGGCCGATGGTGCTTCAACGACTCATGTAACCTCTCTGGCTGTTGTTCCAGTCACTGCATTCAGTCAGACCGTTTATGCGGGAACCAGCGGCGGTGGTATCTACCGATCTACTGATTCCGGTCAGACGTGGGAGAATGTAACCCGTTCAGCAACGATCCCCGGGCAGAACTGGATACAGCCGTATGTGAATGATGTAGCGGTTGATCCGGATAATCCAAATACTGTCTATGCAGGAACCGGTTTTTTTGAAGATGGTACACTGTACAAAAGTACAAATGCAGGCAGAACATGGGACAGTGGCAGTATTTACGGGATTGCAGATGCTGATTCTGCCGTTCTGTCGATTCTTGCGGATGGTGGAAGTCAGTATGTCTGGTTCGGCACGGAACGGAATGGGCTTTTCTATTCCTCCAATAACGGTGAAAGCTTTCAGCAGGCAATGGGAACTGCGGGAAGGACTGTTAATGATATTGTGAAAGTTGCTGGAAGCGGTCCTTCGGCTGTCTTGTATGCTGGAACCGATCAAGGTGTGTTCAGAAGTACGACTGGGGGACAGATCTGGACCGAGAGAGGGAACTTTACCGGTGAATTCATAACTTCCCTGGCCGCCCACCCCTCAGCAAACGGTGGTGGAAGTGACATTCTCTATGCCGGCACGGCAGGTGTCGGGGTCTGGATCAGTACCGACAGCGGCAACAGCTGGACCCAGTTCACAGGCGGTTTTGATATAACCAATGGCAGCATCAATGTTCAGGACGTGCTGGTGGATGCCAAAAATAACTTCCTGTATGCAGTGACAGTTGACGGTGAGCCGAGTCAGGCGACCGGAAGCGCATATGTCCGTGATCTGGAAGATAACGGAACAATCGGACCCGGAGAATGGCGAAAGGCGAACAGCGGCATTTCTGAACCATTACCGGCTATGTATGTCATCGAAGCGGTACCCGATACTTCGGGAGATCCGACAAGCCCGCGGGCACTGATGCTGGGAACAGATGGTATCGATCTGTTCAAGGCCAACAGTGGACTGGATATTGGTGATCCGCAATGGCAAACCAGCAGTACCGGGCTGACGAATCGGATTATGACCCGGACGATTATTCCGGCTACAGAAGATGATATGACGCCATCTCAGTAAGGGAAGCAACAACAGGGATGAGTCCAGTGAAGTCGCTGGGCTCATCCCCGTACCTCTGAAAAGGGTAGTACACAACAAGCAGAAATGCTGCGTGAACTACCCTTTTTTTATGAAATGTGAGAGAACATTTACGTTCTCAAGAATTTCGTCTATATCCATCAAACATAATTTTCTCTCCTTCACTACAGCATCCCCCCCCACAATCACATCCCGTACATCCGCTCCGCTTGCTGCATACACAACATGTGACTCCGGATGATACATCGGTTTCAAATGCGGCTGCTGCATATCCAGAATAATTATATCAGCCTTCTTACCGATCTCGATGCTGCCGATTTTCTTTTCCAGGCCAATGGCTTTCGCCCCCTCAATCGTCGCCATCCGAATGACGGTCGTGGCATCCATCACAGTCGGGTCTGACCTGATCACCTTGTGCAGCTTTGCAGTCGTATCCATCTCTTGGAACAGGTCCAGATTATTGTTGCTGGCGCATCCGTCCGTCCCCAGTCCCACTGTTATACCTGTGCGGAGCATCTCCGGGACAGGCGCAACACCCGAAGCCAGTTTCATGTTACTTTCCGGATTGTGGGATACTTTTGCCCCTCTTTTTACGATCAACGCCATATCTTTTTGATCCACCCAGACCGCGTGAGCCAGCAGTGTATTCGCGTCCAGAATGCCGAGACGATCCAGCCAGCCAACAGGACTGATCCCATGTTCTGTTTCAAACTGTTCCCGTTCCCCCCTGGTCTCTGCGGTATGAATCTGGAACAGAATACCTTTTTCACTTGCGGCAGCTTTTGCACGCTTCAACGTATCTTCTGAACAGGTATAGGGGGAATGACAGAAAACAGATGGGGTAATCCGGTCAGAAAAACCATGCCACTGATCCACAAAAGACCTGGCATGATCCACATTTTCCGCCGGGTCCGGAACGCCCGGTGCGGGAAAATCGACAATGCCCTGTCCCAGAACCGCCCGCATTCCGGTGGTCTGAACCGCTTTTGCCACTTTATCTTCCAGAAAATATCCGTCACAGCAGGTGGTTGTACCGGAAAGAAGCATCTCGGCACAGGAAAGAAGGGTTCCCCAGTGAACTGACTCCTCGTTGATATGACTTGCTTCCGCCGGAAAAATATGGTCATTCAGCCATGTCTGAAGCGGAAGATCATCCGCCAGACCCCGGAAGAGAGACATGGGCAGATGGGTGTGGGTATTGATCAGACCGGGCATGACAATACCGCCCCCGGCGTCAATCATCTCTGCGGCTTCGGGCAGCTTCTCACATGGATTATGCTGTTCCACCCGCACAATAATGCCGTCTTTGATGCAGATGATACCATTGTAAATTATATCGAATTCGGGATTGACCGTCAGGACAATGCCGCTGTGAATAACTGTATCAAAGTTCATGATTCTCCTCCAGTATGGATGAACTTGTATACTGACAAAGGGGCTGCTGAAAAAGCCTGCAGCCGACCCTTCTGCGACTGAAAATGCCGCGGCAATCATGAGGAGTAGATCACGGAGACAAAGAGAAAGCAACAGAAGACAAAAAAAGCGGCAGAACCAGCCGAAATGGCGGGAACTGCCGCTTTCATTTTTCATTCATCCAGGAAAATGTGCAGAGACTACGCCAGCATCCCCCGTTCCCCAAGGTTTCCGTACCGGTGATAGCTGTTGGAGATACTCTGCTCCTGAAAATAATGGAGCATTTCCAACCGTCCCTCCATCAGAACCCGATGGCGGGAAATATAGAATCCCTGTTCCGCCGCCGCCTGGTACACCTTCATCGGTACACGGTCCGGCGCTGCATACCGGATCCGGTCGATCTCGGGCAGCATTTCAATCAGTTCTTCATCGGAATGCCGGGTCAGCGGTGTTCCCCGAAGAATCCGCTTGCCTTCCTCGCCGCTCAGAAACTCCGTTACAGGGTTGTTCAAATCCCCCGGAATGCCGACAATCAAACGGCAGCCGGCCACCTTGGCGGCAGCGATGCGACCCAGGGCATCAAAGAGCGTATCCTCGGGTTGAATCCGAACCACCACCGTTTCGACCGGAAGATACCGCATGGTATTGTCCTGCCCCCGGAGATGAAAATAATCCTTCTCCCGGTAAAACTCCTGTTCGGCATTGTAAATATAGCTCCATATGGCACGGATGGTTTTCCGGAGATCGGTTTCATACTCTGTCAGCTGTCCCCAGTCAAGTTTCTGTTTCCATTCCTGGGCTACCCACAGGAGGCCGTATTCTTTCTGAATGGCCCCCACTGTCGGATAATCGGTCTCTTCAATGTCCATGAACTGGGAGACGTAATTGGGACTTCCTGCTTTGATGCCCGCACCCAGGGCGGATTTTTTCATACCGCCGAAGGGCTGGCGAAGGACAATCGCTCCCGTGGTCACACGGTTGATGTAGAGGTTCCCGGCTTCGATGGCGTCCTTCCACCGGGCCTGTTCCCGCTGATCCAGACTTTCCAGTCCTGATGTCAGTCCGTAGCCGGTCTGATTCACCATCTCCAAGGCCTGATCCAGATCATCGGCACACATCACCGCCAGCACCGGACCGAAAAACTCGGTCATGTGGGTATACGAACCCGGTTTTACATTCCACTTGATACCCGGCGTCCACATGTAGGGATTGTCATGGACATTCTTTGGTTTCAGTGCCCAGTATTCCCCATCTTCCAGTGTCGTCAGGCCCCGTTCCAGATCGCCTTTGGGAGGGGCAATCAGGGTGGCGAGTTTGTTCTGGAATTCCCAGGCTGAGCCGACCTTGAGGCTTGCGGTCGCATCCACCAGTTGTTTTTTGAAATGCTGGTCTTCGTAGACTTCCCGCTCCAGGATCAGAAGAGAGGTGGCCGAACATTTCTGACCGCAGTTGCTGAAGGCGGAATGGAGAATGTTTTTGATGGCCTGATCCCGGTCCGACATGGCGGTGACGATGGTGGCGTTCTTTCCGCCGGTTTCAGCGGCCAGAACCGCGTCCGGACGCTGCCGCAGGATTTCCATGCCGGTGTCGGTTCCGCCGGTCAGAATGATGAAATCCACATCCGGGTGCAGGGTCAGTTTGGCACCTACCGTTGATCCTGGACAGGGGAGAAACTGGAGTACATTTTTTGAAACACCGGCTTCCCAGAAGCACTGGCAGAGATGCCAGGCGGTCATGACAGCGGACGACGCCGGTTTGAATATAACAGTATTTCCGGCAGCCAGCGCGGCCATGATGCCGCCGGTCGGGATGGCGATGGGAAAATTCCAGGGGGTGATCACCAGGGCGACGCCCTTGCCACGACAGTTGACTGTTTCCAGGTCATCGAATTTCCGGGCGGTCCAGGGATAAAATTCCGCAAAGTCAATGGCTTCGGACACTTCCGGGTCGGCCTCGGTAAAGACTTTACCGGTGTTGGCCGCAGCCGCGCCGATGAGATTGCCCCTGTGTTTCCGGAGTTCCATGGCCACACGGGAGAGGATCTCGTGGCGCTCCGCATAGGTCTTGCTCCGCCAGCCGTCGGGATCGGATTTGGCGGTCTCCACCGCCAGATCACCGTCCGCTCCGGTTCCCAGGGCGAACCGGGATACGCAGATGTTTTCGCTGTACTGGTTCGGATCGATGATATCCACGGTTTTCCGGTCGGCAAACTGTGATTCACCGGCGACCACCACTGGAATCTCTTCAGGGGTATGGCCAGGCGCTTTTTTCCACTTGTCCCGGATCGCCTCGGCCCATTTCCGGCTGGTGGTGAGGGACCAGTCCGTATCCGGCTCATTGTCGAACCGGTCAGTGTAAAAGGTTCCCATCTTCTCCGGAAAGTTCTCGTTTCGCCGGTCCTGAATCCGATTGGGCGTCTTCCGGGCCTTGTCCTTGTATTTGCACGACGCGATAAAGCGTTCTTTCAGGAATTCCCATTCCTCGGAGTCCGGGGTCAGATTGAAGGAGTAGCGGAGGAAGTTTTCTTCCGCCGTGTTTTCGTCCAGCCGCCGGATCAGGTAGGCGATGGCGTTGATGAATTCGTCCCGCGTGGCTACCGGCGCATAGAGCAGGACCGGTTCTCCGGTGGTATCCTGCACTGCCCGCCAGACGTGGTTTGCCATGCCTTCGAGCATTTCAAAGGAAGAATATTCGGCCACGCCGTTTTTCTTTGCCAGCTGATAGGCATACGCCTGTTCAAAGAGGTTGTGGGAAGCGATCCCCATGTGGACCGCTTTGATATTTTCCGGTTCCATGGCATAATCGACCATCCGCTTGAAGTTGGCATCCACCGCCAGCTTGTTGTCATAGGGCGCAAGCGGCCAGTTGTTGAGGGAGGATTCCACCTCTTCCATTTCCATGTTGGCCCCTTTGACGATTCTGATCTTGATGGGCGCGCCGCCATCGGCGACCCGCTTTCTGGCCCACTCGGTCAGCCGGTGCTGCATTTCCCATGAATCGGGCAGGTAGGACTGGAGTACGATTCCGGCGGAATGGTTCTTGAACTCGGGCAGGTCCAGGGTCCGGATAAAGGCGGTGGCGGTGATTTCCAGATCCCGGTATTCTTCCATGTCCAGGTTGACGAACTTGGGCACGACCGTGTTGTCCTGCCGGACAAAATGGTGGTTCTGGGCCGTACGGAAGAGCCGGGAGAGCCGGTCAATCAGCACCGACATGGTATGTTCGAAGGCAAGGGCGCTGATCTGGGAATAGATGGTGGATATCTTCACCGAAATATATTCAATCTGCGGATCTTTCAGATCCTCGATATAGGCATTCAGGCGGGACATGGATTCCCCTTCGCCCAGCACCGCTTCGCCCAGATGGTTCAGGTTCATCCGCACACCATCCTGGCGCCGTTTCCGGAGATGGGGATAGAGGACATTCTTTTCGCCGGGGATGACCGACCGCGCACTGTCTTCCCGTATTTTTTCGATCATTCTGGGAATGGACAGCCCGGGTGTATGGCGTCCGACCGAGAGAAAAATCTGCATCAGGGTCTGCTCTGAAAAAGAAAAAAACTTCGGAACGCCGTAGTTCCGGAGGACAAAGTTGACCTGATCGGCGATGCGGCGGAAGTTTTCGGACCGGAAACTCTGGTCGATCATCTTGGTCAGGATGACCTTGTCGAGAGGATTCCGGATCAGGCGCATCATCTGCCGCTGCTGTTTTTTCTCTTCGGGTTTCAGCAGTTCATTGGCCCTGCGCTGCCACTGCTCGGCCAGCGAAACGGCCTCGTTCACAAGCTGTTCATTCTGTTCCATGTTTATATTCTCCTGTTGATTCTGTTTTGTATCGATCTTCAGAAATGGCTTTTGCTGCTTCAGAAAGGACATTACGAATCTGAAACGGGATCAGCGCCCTCCTGTTCAGCGGTTCCGTCCTGCAAAGCGGCAGACATGTACTGGCTGAACCGGCGGACATGGTACTGGGCATGTGTCTGTGCCGCATCTGCCTGTCCGGCCTTTACGGCGTTTACAATGTTGCAGAGATCCTGATAGTTTTCCATCATCCGCCTGTCATCGATGGAAAGGTACTGATTGTAGTACTGGTGGATATTTTCATGAACGATTTCACTGATCAGAATGTAGAGCGGATTATCCGTAATTTCCGCAAGGATCTGATGCATCTGCTTGTCGATTTCATAAAAATCATCCCAGTACCGGTGGCCCTGTTCCGCATACTGTTTTGCCTCCAGAAGCAGTTTCTCCAGGGTGTCAATATCTCCCGGTTCGGCTCTTTCCGCCGCCAGGGCGGCGACGGTTCCTTCTATTCCTTCCCGGAATTCCGACAGGTGCGTCAGCGAAATTTTCTGCAGCCGGATCAGTAACGCCAGACTGTCACTGAAGGAGCCTGTCGGCGCATCCTTCACAACAGCCCCTCCGCCGGCGCCGAGACGGATTTCGATCAAGCCTTTCTGCTCCAGTACCCGCAGCGCTTCCCGGAGCGTCCCCCTGCTGGTTTGAAACATCTCTTTCAGTTCCCGCTCCGAGGGAAGTGTATCACCGGGGCAGAGCTCTTTTTTGAAGATCGCTTCCTCGATCTGGCTGACCACATCCTGAAAAATCCGGTTTTTCTGTGCGACGCGAAATTGCAAGGTTCTTTATCCTGTCTGTCTGGATGATCGGAATGACAGTGTTTCGGTCTTCAATGCCAGTCCGTCTCTTCTGTTTTGTAAATCATCATAATGGTTGGACCATTATAAAATAAAAATGACCGATTCTGTCAAGCACTTTGTGGAAAAGGGGATCAGGGATGGTGTTTGTACGGCATCAGAACGGTATAGGAGAGGGAACGGAGGCGCCTGGGTAGAGATGCTTCTCTATGGGACGAGATCGTCAGGAGGAAAAATCTTCAGGCGATCCGGCTTTCCGGACAGCTTTGAACATGAAAATGCTGTTCCGTCACACACTGCAGCAGATGAAACAGCTGCTCCGCCCGTGGCGTATAGAACCGGAATTCGCAAAACCCCGGGGAACCGTTTTGAAATCCCTTCCCGTTCAATCGGAGAAACAGACAGTTTGCATGTTCCACATTTGTTTCCAGATACTGAAAGCAGGTATGGTGAAACGGAATATTGAGCATCCGCTGTGAAAACAGATGGCCCACCAGTCGCCGGGAGGTAATGGCAACAGCGCCGGAACAGGACTTCCGGCGGGAGAAGAAAAAAGAAAACCTGCCCTTTTCACGGCGGCAGGTGGCGGTGATGCGGATTCCTTCTTCCTGAAACCAGATCGTTTCGGCTTCCAGTGCCAGCCGAACCGTGTCCGGCAGTCGTCCCAGTCCGAAAAAACGGTAGGCCAGCGTCTTTTTACCGCTCACGTCTTGCCCCCCAGATAGGCATTCTGGACATCCTGGTTGGCAAGCAGCGCCCGGGAAGAATCTTCCAGGACAATATTACCCACCTCCATGACATAGCCCCGGTTGGCCAGTTTCAGGGCGACGCGGGCATTCTGCTCCACCAGAACCACCGTCACCCCGGTGGAATTGATTTCCTTGACCGTTTCAAAGATGGCCTTGACCAGAATCGGCGCAAGCCCCAGGCTCGGCTCGTCCAGCAGCAGAATTTTCGGATTTCCCATCAGGGCCCGGCCAATGGCGAGCATCTGCTGTTCACCGCCGGAAAGGGTTCCGGCGAGCTGCTCCCGCCGTTCGGCCAGCCGGGGAAAGAGTTCGTATATCCAGTCCCGGGTACGGCGCACCTTTTTCAGATCGGTAGCGGTAAATGCACCCAGATTGAGGTTTTCCCGGACAGTGAGGGTTCCGAATACCCGGCGTCCTTCCGGAGACTGGGTGATTCCCTCTTTTACAATGGCGTCCGCCGACAGTTTGTGGAGCGGTTTTCCCCGGAAGAAGATTTCTCCGGCGGAAGGTTTTACCAGCCCGCTGATGGCCAGAAGGGTGGTCGACTTTCCGGCGCCGTTTGCGCCCAGAATGGTGACGATTTCCCCTTCCTCCACCTGAATGTTGATGCCGTGAATGGCCTCCACATTACCGTATTTGACGTAGAGATTTTTGATTTCAAGGAGCATGTCAGACTTCTTCCTCTTCGGTTCCCAGATATGCCTCGATGACACGGGGATCATTCTTGATCTCCTCGGGGCCGCCTTCGGCGATTTTCCGGCCGTATTCGATCACCACGATTTTTTCACAGGCCTGCATCACCAGTCCCATATCGTGCTCGATCAGCAGAACCGTCAGCCCCCGTCCCTTCATCTTCCGGATCAGCTGAATGAGAAGGTCGGTTTCCTGTTCATTCATGCCGCCGGCCGGTTCATCCAGGATCAGCAGCCGCGGCTGGGTCGCCAGTGCCCGGGCGATCTCCAGAAGCCGCTGGTTTCCATAGGAGAGGTTGGTGGACAGGTAGGAGGCATATTTCCGCAGCCCCACGAACTCCAGCTCGGCAAGGGCCCGGGACAGGGCCTCCTGTTCCTCCCGCTTCTGGCCCGGTGTCCGGAACATTCCTCCGAACACGCCCGAGTGCATCCGGCAGTGGCATCCGGCCAGGACATTTTCCAGCACAGAAAGATTCTGGAACAGCCGGATCGTCTGAAACGTCCGGGCAATGCCCATCGAGACGATTTTGTGGGTCCGCAGCCCGCCGATCTGTCTGCCGTCAAAGGTGACGGTTCCCTCGTTGGGCTGATAGTTGCCGGTAATCAGGTTGAAGACGGTGGTTTTTCCGGCGCCGTTGGGGCCGATCAGGCCGACCACCGAACCGGTTTCTACCGTGAACGAGACATGATCCACCGCCGTCAGACCGCCGAATCTCTTGGTCAGATCATCCAGTTCAAGCAGGCTCACGCGCTTCCTCGCTGTCTGACCCATCGTCGATGGGATAGGTCCGCGGATGGGGGGGCAGGATTCCCTGGGTTCTGAAGATCATCATCAGCACCATGGCGGCGCCGAAGATGAGCATGCGGGCGTTGGCAAACCCGCGGAACACCTCGGGCAGTCCAATGATCAGAAACGCCCCCAGAAGAACACCGGGAATGCTGCCGGACCCGCCCAGAATCACCAGGGTGAACATCAGCACCGACTCCCAGAAGCTGAAGGATTCCGGCGAAATGATCGTCATCTTTGCCGCATAGATGTTGCCGACCATTCCGGCCCAGGCTGCGCCCAGTACAAAAGCGGCCAGCTTGTAGTGGGCGGTATTGATGCCGCTTCCCTCGGCCGCGACCTCGTCTTCCCGGAGATAGTTCAGGGCCCGTCCGAAGCGGGACTGTTCCAGCCGGTAGAACAGAAAGACGGTGACGGCCACAAAGAACCAGATCAGGTAGAAAAATTCATTGGGCCGCCGGATCCGGATGCCGAAAAATTCCGGTCTGGAAATGCCGAAGATGCCGTTGGCCCCGCCGGTGATGCCGAAGACATCGTTGATCAGGGCGATCCGGACGATCTCCCCCACGCCGATGGTGACAATACAGAGATAATCGCCCCGGAGGTGAATGATGGGCCGGGCGATGATAACGGCAAAAAGCCCTGCCGTTACCGCACAGGCGGGCAGCAGCCAGAGAATGGGAATATCAAACCGGGTGTTTAAAATCGCCGCCGTGTACGCCCCGACCGCATAAAAGGCGGCATGGCCCAGATTGAAAAGGCCGGTGTGGCCCACGATCAGGTTGAGGCTCAGCCCCAGCAGCGCATAGATGCCCACGCTGTTGAGCACGTCCACCCAGTACCGGTTCAGGTAGAGCGGCGATGTGAGCAGGATCACCGCGCATATGCCGTAGATAATATATCGTCGCTGCATTATACTTTCTCCGCCACCCGTTCGCCCAGAAGTCCTGTGGGCCGGACGATCAGAATCACGATCAGAACCAGAAATGCAATGGCGTCCTTCCAGGCAATGGAGATATAGGCCGCTCCCAGTGCCTCGATGACACCGAGCAGTATGCCGCCCACCATTGCGCCGGGAATATTGCCGATGCCGCCCAGAATCGCCGCCGTAAAGGCCTTGAGCCCGTACACCCATCCCATGGTGAAGTTGATCTGGCCGTAGTAGAGCCCCACCATCAGACCCGCAAGACCACCCAGGGCCGGTCCCACAAAAAAGACGATCATGATGACCCGGTCCACATTGATGCCCATGAGCCGTGCCGCGCCCTGGTCAATGGCCGCCGCCCGGATGGCGGTTCCGATTTTGGTTTTCTGGATAAAGAAGTAGAGGGCCAGCATCATGACCACGGAAGAGACCACAATCAGGATCCGCATCAGCGGAATGGACAGGCCGAGGATGTTGACGGCCACCGTCGGAAGGATGTTCCGGGGGTAGACCTGAAACCGTGCGCCGTAGATCAGCATGATGGTGTTCTGAAGAAAGATGGATGCGCCCAGGGCCGAGACCACCGCCGAAAGCCGGGGAGATTCCCGGAGGGGTTTATAGGCGGCCCGGTCCAGCAGAATGCCCACAATTCCGACCAGAACCATGACCATAACCGCCAGTACCAGAACACCGCCGAACGCGCCGAGGTGCTGGTGAAGCCCCAGGCTGGTGAGAAGGGTCAGCCCCAGATAGGCGCCGATGGTGAACAGGTCGCCGTGGGCGAAATTGATCAGCTTGAGGACACCATACACCATGGTATAGCCCAGGGCGATCAGGGCGTAGATGCCGCCGACTGCCAGTCCGTTCGTCAACTGCTGAAAGAATTCTTCCATGAATCTGCCTGTGAACAGAAAGAGCCGGGTTACGCTTTCGGTGAAACCCGGCTCTTTTGGATTAACTTCAGGTTACGGCTGGAGGATGAACTCGCCCTGGTCGTTTACCTGGTAAACCCGGTACACTTCACCGACCCGGTCGCCTTTCTCGTTGAAGGAAAGATCACCGGTCAGACCCGGGAACTTGTCCATCTTTTCTTTCAGATAGGTGGCAACCTTTTCCGGTTCGGTGCTGCCGGTCTGCTTGATGGCTTCGGTCAGCACCCGGAAACCGTCGCCGGCCAGCACAGCATAGATGGAATTGGGGGCGTTGTTGTATTCCTTCTTGAATTCATCCAGGAAATTCTTTGCCTGCTCCGAGGGCAGATCCTGGGGCAGGGGAGCGCTCAGAAAGTAGAAATCCTTGACAGAGTCATTTCCGGCAATCTTGACCAGATCCGGATGGTTGGTGGCATCGCCGCCGATGAACTGGACATCCCAGCCCATCTCTTTTTTCTGCCGCAGCAGCAGTCCGGCTTCGGGATAGTAACCGGTAAAAAAGACCACATCCGGCTCGGTTCCCTTCATCTTGGTCAGAATTGCATTGTAATCCCGCTCGCCCGGTGTCAGGGCTTCAAAGAAGACGATGTCGCTTCCGGCTTCTTTCAGAATTCCCAGGGTTTCACTGGCAAGGCCTTTGGCATAGGTGGTGTTGTCGTGGAGAATGGCCACCTTCTTGGCCCCGAGATCCTGTATGGTTTCCGCCGCCACCTTCCCCTGTTCGTCATCCCGCGGGGAGGTCCGGAAGAAGTAGGGCAGTCCTTTTTCCGTCAGCCGGATGGCGGTGGAGCCGTTGGCGACCTGAATGATCTCTTCTTCGTCATAGATGTTCTGGGTCGCCTCGGTTACCGAGGAACCATAGGTTCCGATCACGCCCACGATATCCTGGGTTGCCAGCCGCTGGGCTGCCAGGGACGCGGATCGGGGATCACCCGCATCGTCTTCGCTGA
>JBEPXL010000027.1:0-15537 GCA_041641935.1 Desulfobacteraceae bacterium
CAAAGTTGTATGTGACGATAGCGGCGGACAAAAGAAAGGATCAGGGCAAAGCAGGATTATCTGGTTAATCCCCCTTCCTTCTCAGGCCCTGTCGCTCCAGATCCATTGCAACAAAAGGGCTCCATTCTTTCAGCAAACGGAAAGGCAGAGGATCGTCCGGAGCAATATAGGCATCATAATAAAGGGAACGGGCAGCGATGCAGTCAGCCTGATTCAACTTCAGTCGTCCGATCGTATTCTCAACCTGCCCGCGCCTGGCAGGAGGCAAGTTCGAATCCGGCACGATTTTCATGGTAGTGAACTGGATGCGGAACCATCCATCGGGGATTTCAAAGGGATCCAGAACATCTTCAAAATCCCGCTTTCGGGCATTCATGATGCTGCAGATAAGGCGATAGTTCTGCCACTCGTATGCGTGAGAAGGGTGTTTCTTTTTTGGCGCAAAATGTTCCACAGTTCGCCCGCCTGTAAGCGGAGGTATCAGTATGCAGGCGTAAGCGCAGATTCCATCATAAAGATGATACAGGTCATCCAGACAGCGTCTCCAGTAATCCGGCAAAGGAGTATCTCCTCTTTCCAGTGCCTGCAGCCCCGGTTGACGGACCCGCTCATCAAAATCGGGCGGTTCGTCTTTTGGATCGACATGGATCACAATGAAACCCTTTTCTTTTCAGCATAATACATCCATTTCGGCCAGAATGGATCCGTATCTTTCAATACCGCCCGCAAATGCTCATGGATCGATTTCAGTTTCTCCGGGTCCATATCGGTTCGATCAATGGCATTCATGGCATTGTGGATGGCCGTTTCCGCTTCCAGAGAACGGGCGGCGCCGAGCCCGAATACATCGGAGGTCAACCAGGATGAAACATCACCGAACATATGCCACGGCGCCCGCGCCACCGTAACGTCACCGTCCGTCAGATCGAACTTGGTGAGTGAATCCGTATCAGAGGAAAAAAGGGATTCCACCGATGCCAGAACAAGCGGGGCGTGGGTGCTGGCGATCAACTGGATTTTTGTGGAAGGGTTGAGCTTCTTCAGTATCTTCAGAAGGGATGGCACAATCAGCCGCTGCCACTGGGGATGGAGGTGGGATTCCACTTCGTCAAACAGAACGGTCAGTTGATCGGCGGGAGCCTTTTTCTTCAGTTTCGCCGCCTCTTTATTTTCACTCCACATCCAGACCAGCAGATACGCGATCGAGAGAACCCTTCTGCTGCCGGCGGATGCATGGGTAACGGGAACATTTCCATAGGGCATCTGAATGGTTGGAATTTCCCGTGTGTCGGTTAAAGAAATGCGAACCGGCTTACCGGGGATGATCTTCTCTTCATCCGAAGGGGACAGGAATTTCAGGACATCAACCAGAACATCGAAGTTTTCACGTTTTTCATCATGGCGGAGCTGCCAGGAGGTCCAGTCGTCGATCAGGCCATTGCACAATTGCTTCTGCCCTCTTTTGAGACCATCCCAGATATCCTGGGGCTTGAAAATGTAGGGCTGATGTCCTTTCAGTGGATCATGCAGGCATATCCCGCCGTCCGTCCGGATGTAGAGAACTGCTCCTGAATCCACCAGACGCTTCGGCGGTAATTCCCACGCCTGTTTTTCATAGGAGAACCGGGATTCCAGCGGATCGGAATGCGGAATACCATATTGCTGGAAGGAGATGACGGGTTGATCTGCATTGTCCGGGTCGGGCAGGGCCTGCAGATCGGCCCATTTACGGGCCAGCGCCCACCAGGCCACATCCAGGATGAAGGTCTTTCCCAGCCCGTTGTCACCGGTCAGCAAATTGAGGCGGGGCGTAAACGCCACCTTCATGTGACGGGATGGACCTACATTGTGCAGTTCAATCGATTTCAACATTGGTCACCCTCCGTTGACATATACACTGTCTGACCTGTTCCGGCCTGTAACTGTAAAAGGAAGTATAAACAAAAGGGCTTTCCCCCGGCAACCCGGAAAAAAGCCCTTCTGCACGCAATATGTGAAGAGAAACCTGTGATCAGGCTTCCACTGCCAGTGCGCTGTTCATCAGTTCCCCGATCATTTTGTTGAACCGGGAGGGATTTTCGATCTTTCCGCCTTCACCGATGATCGCCATGTCCAGCAGCAGTTCGCTGTACTCCTGAAGTGCCGGGTTGTTCCGGTCTTTTTCAAAAATGGAGTTGATCTTCTCCAGCACCGGATGACTGGTATTGAGTTCCAGTACCCGTTTCATCTCCGGGGTTTCGTTTCCCGATGCCTTGAGGAGTTTTTCCATGTAGGCGCTCATGTCGTAGGCATCACCCGAGAGGCAGGCAATGGAGTCCTTGAGGTGGGAAGAGGGTTTCACCTCTTTCACCTTCGTTTCGAGCTTCGATTTGATATAGCCGAAGAGCGCGTTGTAGCGTTGCTTTTCCTCTTCGGATTTCTCCTCCACATCCAGATCGCCCTTTTCGGCGCTTCTGAGGGTCTTGCCGTCATACTCGGTCAGGGACTGCACCACCCACTCGTCCACCGGGTCCGTCATCAGCAGCACCTCGTAATCCTTGGCCTTGAGGGCTTCCAGATGGGGGCTGTTGATCAGGGTCGCCAGATTGTCGCCGGTGATGAAGTATATATCCTTCTGTTCCGGCTTCATGTTGTCCACATACTCCTTGAGGCGGACATATTTTCCGTCGGACCGGGTGGTTCTGAACTGGACCAGTTCCGAAATCCGGTCCTTGTTCTCAAAGTCGGAGTGGATGCCTTCCTTGAGGACCGGGCCGAACTCTTCATAGAAGGTGTCGTACGTCTCTTTCTCCAGCCCCTTGAGCATGTCCAGCACCTTTTTCACCAGATTCTTCCGGATGTTCCGCACCAGACGGTCCTGCTGGAGAATTTCACGGCTGACATTCAGGTTCAGGTCCGGGGCGTCCACCACGCCCTTGATGAAGCGCAGATATTCCGGGATCAGTTCCCTGCAGTCATCCATGATGAAGACCCGTTTGCAGTAAAGCTGCACGCCGTGTTTCCGGTCCGGAAAAAAGAGGTCGAAGGGGGCCTTGGACGGCACATACAGCAGGGCGCTGTACTCGGTGACCCCTTCCAGCTTCATGTGAAGATGGGTCAGGGGATCGGTCCAGTCATGGCTGATGTGCTTGTAGAACTCGTTGTATTCCTCTTCGGTCACCTCGTTTTTGTTCCGGGCCCAGATGGCCTTCATGGAGTTGAGGGTCTCCTCCTTCATCACCTTCCGGGTGGTCTGGCCCAGGGGCTTGCCGTCCTTGTCCTTGAGCTGCTCTTCTTCGGGGATCGGTTCCTCCCGTTCCACATCCATCACGACGGGATAGCTGACAAAGTCGGAATGCCGTTTGATAATATCCCGGATCACCCACTCCTGGGTATAATCCTTCTCCTCATCTTCCTTTGGTTTCAGGTTGAGAAGGACCGTGGTGCCGCGGGTCGGCTTGTCCGTCTCCTCGATGGTATAGGCGCCGTCGCCGGCAGATTCCCATCGGACGCCCCGGTCCGCACCGGCGGCCCGGGTAATGAGGGTTACCTTTTCGGCCACGATAAAGGAGCTGTAGAACCCGACGCCGAACTGACCGATCAGTTCCGGTGTGAGCGCCTCCTGCTTTTTGGCCTGTTTCAGGGCATCCAGAAAAGCGGCTGTTCCGCTCCGGGCGATGGTTCCGATGTTTTCCATTACTTCGTCGTAGGTCATGCCGATCCCATTGTCGGAGACTTCAATGGTCCGGCTGTCGGGATTGGCCGCGATCCTGATTTTAAATTCGGAGTCGTCGCCGAGAAGATCCGGCTCGGTCTGGGCCCTGAAACGAAGTTTGTCGATGGCATCAGATGCGTTGGAAATCAATTCCCGCAGAAAAATATCCTGGTTTGAATAGAGAGAATTGACAATGAGGTTCAACAGCTGCTGCACCTCGGTTTTAAACTGATGCGTCTCCTTCTTTGCTTCCATGATTCCTCCAGTAACTTGTGTATGGTGATTCGATTTTTTGAGGAATATAATGGGAACATTTTTTACATTGTCAAGCCCTTAGCCTTCAAAATGACGACGATAAATCGCCTCCTGCTCGTCCAGAATCTCTTTGAGGATGCCGATATGGGTCATGGGATTCATGATCACGGAACGGAAGACGGCGGTGTCGGGCTGGCCGGTCCGCTGCAGGGTGGTCCGGGAGACGAAACTCCGTCCGGATTCCCGCTGCAGCCGCTGTACCATCACGGTGATCCGGTTCAGAAGACCGGTCAGGCGCTGCCGCTCCTGTTCACCGGCCGTCCGGAGGGCCGACCGGAAGGCAGGCGGGCAGATCCGGTAGGTCAGGATGTTCAGCTCCGGCGGGGTGACCAGTTCAAAGAGTTCCCGCCGCCGGATCTCATCGGCAAAGGCACGGGCGGTTTCGATGCCGTGTTCGGTCAGCAGGGCATACCCGCCGGAGCCCATGATCTCCAGGGCGCTGCCGAGGATCAGCGACATGGCGGGCCGGGAGCCTTCCAGGGAACGGATGCCCAGATCGACAGAGCCGGGGCGGTTGATGTAGGCGGCGTGGTAGGCGATGCAGTCCATGAGGTACGGATCACGGAACAGGATCATTCCGCTGCTCATGGGAAGATAGAACTGCTTGTGGGCGTCAATGGTGACGGAATCGGCCTGTTCGATCCCGTCCAGAAGGTGTCTGTACCGCTCCGACAGGAGGGTGGGACCGCCCCATGCGGCATCCACATGGAAATGGATACCGTTTTCCCGGCAGATGCCGGCAATCTCCGGCAGCGGATCGACCGTTCCGGTTTCGGTGGCGCCGGCGATCCCGATCACCCCCAGGATTCTGGTCCGGGGCGATTTCCGCAGGGTTTCAACGGTTGCGCGAAGGGCGGCCGTATCCATCCGGCTGTTTCCGTCGATATCCACCGGCATCACCGCACGACTGCCGATGCCCAGCACACCGCCCGCTTTCCGCAGGGAGTAGTGTCCCAGGCGGGAGACGAGGAGGACACAGCGGTCACAGTCGTAGAACCGGGCGGCGGCGGCCATTCCTTCCGCCTCCACCCCGTCGAACCCGTCCGCAGGGGGAAAGAGCCGGTTCCGGGCCACCCACAGGGCGGTCAGATTGGCAAGGGTTCCGTCCACCACGAACCCGCCCAGGGTGCTGTCCGGGGCCTGCACATGCTGATCATAGAAGCCGTCGTCCAGGCGGTAGACCATGCGGTGAATCCGGGCCAGTACCTGTCGTTCCAGAATGGAGAAGACCTTGGAGGTTTCCAGCTTGACCTGGTTCTGGTTCAGGGCCGCTACAATGGTCTGCAGGTGGACCATGAAAAAAGGAATGGCGGCGGTCATGTGGCCCACAAAGTAGGGGGAAGCGACATTGACGCCGTGGGGGGCGACTTCTTCGATGACCCACCGGATCACGTCGGCGAGCTTGCGTTCCGGGTTCCGGTTGATCCGGCTTTCCTTGAAGCGCTCCGCCAGGGTTTCCAGGCTCGCCTCCCGGGTGATGCCCACATGGCGCCCGAGAAAATCGTGGAGACCGAACAGGATCTGCTCCATGTACTTGACCAGCGATGCCCGGCTGGCTTCGTCTTCGGGGCGGATGAAAATACGCTGCAGGGCATCCCAGTCTGCGACCAGGGGTTTTGCCGGGTCCGGCTGCTTCCGTGTCATGGTCTGTCTCCGGGTCGCTCGATTATGCGCTGGACATGTTCTTCCCGTACTGTCTGTAGATACGGGTGAAGAGTTCTCTGGCTTTTTCCCTGTTGAGCCGCTTCAGTTCCCTGCACTGGTCTATCGCCCCCTTTTTATTGTTGTCGCTCAGATACTTCAGCCCCAGGCTGTAATGGGCGGGGACATAATCCGGATTGATGCGGATCGCCTTTTTCAGGGAACTGAGGGCTTTATGGGCCTGCCCCAGCTGACTGTAGGCATACCCCATGTGGTAGTGGATCTGGGCAATATCCGGATGAATCCGCAGGGCCTCCTGAAACGCATCAATCGCCTGCTGGTAAAAACCGAGCTGACTGTAACTGAATCCAAGATCAAAATAGGCTTTGACAAAATCCGGCTGGATACGGATTGCCTCCTTGAAGGCATCGATCGCTTTCCGGTACAGACCGAGCTTGCCGTAGTTGCACCCGAGATTGTTGTAAATGATGGCATTTTCCGGATCAAGGCGAATCGCCTTTTTAAACGCCTCAATGGCGTTGGAATGGTTGTCCAGTTTATCATAGCTGCAGCCCAGGTTGTTATGGATCGAAGGGTTATCCGGCTCAACCTGTACCGCTTTCCGGTAGGATTCCACCTTGTCGATCTGTTCGGCGACCTCATCGATCAGGGAAACCGCCTTGCGAAACGGGATCATCACCCATATTTTGCGGTTTTCATCCTTCTGATGACGATACGATTTCAATTTGTTCCGGATGACGGCCTCGGCCCTGTCACTGTCGGACACGGCAGTGTCGTAGGCCACATAGGGCATGTCGCCGGACACATGATCCGGTTCTGTCCGTCTGGGCTGCCTGTCGGACCGTTCGATCCGGACCGGCATCCCCTGCAGTGACGGATTGACCAAAATATAAATATATCCTTTATTCATACCTCTCCGGCGTCCTTTCCCCATACACCGCTTGACATATCTTCAGCGGCCTGAATAGACTGCCTGATAATATATCAATTTGCGTCACGTGACAACCCGTCATCGCAGTGCATGCACAGGAGCGATTGCATGTCCGACATCCGAAAAAGAACCATCGAGGGCCTTCGCACCGGCGACACCTTTTCCGTTTCCCGGACCTTCACCGAGGACGATATGAACCGCTTCGCGGACATTTCCCGGGACTACAATCCCGTCCACTTCAATGACCGGTTTGCCGGCATCAAAGGCTGCCGGGGCCGCATCTGCCACGGCCTTCTGGTGGCGGGGCTGCTGACCGAGATCGGCGGACAGATCGGATGGCTGGCCGGGGGGATGGATCTCCGGTTCAAAAAACCGGTCTACTTCGGCGACACCATCACCTGCACGCTCACCATCACAGAGATCGATCCGCAGGGCCGGGCACGGGCTGACTGTATGTTTCAGAATCAGGACGACGAAACGGTTCTCGCGGCGACGCTGACGGGAATCGTGCCGGGAGCGCCGGAAAAGGCGGTGATGCAGGCCATGATGGCGGAAGGCGATCCGACCGGCCGGGCCGGTTAAAATCATGGCACGAAGAGAAGAAATTTCTTGCGTTTCCCCTCCTGTTGCGTATACAAGGAGAAAAACAGGCGTCTTTTTTCTGCGACGCATGCGAAAACAGATCCCGCCGAACGGATGGATAACCTTCAGGCCAGCAGCCTGAAAACGCTCATCTTCAGAGTTTATCTTACAGAGACCCTCCACTATGTACCGAAATCTGCAAATAATGCCCCGGCCACCTGTACGGGCGGGGAAACATTGTGCAACCGGATGTATCTTTTTCTCCGTCTCCCTTTTCCGGCCGCCGGGCTGCCCTGTGCCGCATCCCGGTCGGGCCGTCAGTAGCCTGTTCCCCCGTACAGGAGAAGCAGGGAACACCGGTTCCGGCAGATGATGAAAAACACGAAATTCAGAAGGATGTAAAACTATGTGCGGACTAGCAGGAATTATTTCCATTCAACAGAAACGAGAAGAGAGCGGCACCGTCGATGCCACCTTTATCCGCGATACAGCCCGGCGCATCGAATCCCGCGGATTTGAAACCTGCCGGAAGGATCAGCTGCCGCTGGATCATGAATACCTGGGGGGCAGGACAGTGCTGGCGGATCTGGCCGCCGCCGTCCGGACCCTGAAAACCGATGTTCCTTTCTTCATTATCTATTCGGACAGAAAACTGCAGGAAACCCTGCAGAAGATCGCCGAGCACCTCTCGGATTTCATCGAAACCGAAACGGCGCTGCTGAAAGAGAACATGGGTCACCTGAGTCCGGCGGATGTGGATATGATGTCCCAGTCCATCGATGCGCTGAAGGATATTGCCTGGTGTCTCGCGGCCGAAATTCTCCAGAACATTTACAAGATCCGGGAACTGCTCTACCGGTCCCACCCGACCGCCGACGTGGTGATGATTTTCAAGCGGATCAATACGGTCCTCAACAGCCTGGACCGGCTGGAGGTCCGGGGCCGGGATTCTGCCGGGATTTCCCTGATGTTTGTCATGGACAAGGGCGAATACCAGGGGCTGCAGGATACCCTGGACAAGGCCAATTTTCTGGACCAGTTCCGGGAGCGGTCCGGCAGAAATATTCTGGTCAACCAGGGCATCGCGGTCCATGAGTCAAAGGACGAAAAAGGGCAGGAACAGATCGCCCTCGCCTTTACCTACAAGGTCGCCGCCGAAATCGGCAGCCTCGGAGACAATGTCTCCTTTCTCCGGAAGGGGATCAAGAACGACCCCATCCTGCAGGCGGTGGTCAACTTCTCCCACAAGAATTACACCGTCCTCTCCCACACCCGGTGGGCCTCGGTGGGGGCGATCAGCGAGCCCAACTGCCATCCCGTGGACAACATCACCGACACCCGGTTCATCGGTGAAAAAGGGATCTTCCACGTCTGCCTCAACGGGGATATTGACAACTATATTGAACTGAAAGAGAAGTACGAACGGGAGGAAGGCACAATCCCGCCGGAGATTTCAACGGACACCAAGATTATTCCGCTCCAGGTGGAAAAGTATTACCGGCAGGGAATGGACGTGACCGAAGCCTTCCGCCGGGCGGTCAATGATTTTGAGGGCTCCCATGCCATTTCCCTCCACACGGATCTGGCCCCGGGCAAGCTCTTCATTGCCCAGAAGGGCAGCGGGCAGGCGGTCTTTATCGGGCTGGCCCCGGACCACTACATGGCCACCTCCGAGGTCTACGGCTTTATCGAGGAGACGTCGGACTACCTGAAAATGGACGGCGAAAAGGTGGTCACCGGAAAGGAAGGACCGGTGCAGGGGCAGATATTCGTCCTGAACCAGAATTCTCCCGGCGGCCTGGAGGGGCTTCAGGCCATGTACTATGACGGAACCCCCCTCAACCCCACGGAAGAGGACATCAAGCATACCGCCATTACCTCACGGGATATCGACCGGCAGGGGTATCCCCATTATTTTCTCAAGGAGATTTCCGAATCCCCGGTATCGGTGGAAAAAACCCTCCAGAACCGGTGGCGGATCACCGAAGACGGAACCGAACAGTATATCATCGCCCTGGGAGAGGATGTGGTGCCGTCTTCTCTGCGGGACGCCTTTTCGTCGGGAAAGATCCGTCGGGTCTTCTTTGTGGGCCAGGGAACTGCGGGAGTGGCGGCCCAGGCCTGTGCCAATATCCTGGAATACTACATGAACGATCCGTCGCTTCTGATCACCTCCCTCAAGGCGTCGGAACTCTCGGGTTTCAAGCTCCGGGAAACCGAGCACGGCATGGAAGACACCCTGATCATCGCCATCAGCCAGTCGGGCACCACCACCGATACCAACCGGACGGTGGACATGGTCCGGGAGCGGGGGGCCCATACCCTGGCCATTGTCAACCGGCGGGATTCGGACATCACCTTCAAGGTGGACGGGGTACTCTACACCAGCAGCGGCCGGGATATTGAAATGTCCGTCGCCTCCACCAAGGCGTTCTACTCCCAGATCGTCGCCGGAGCCCTGCTGAGTCTCTTCCTGGCCCGGTTCAAGGGCTGCCGCAGCGACGGCTTTGTCACCTCGGAAATCAAGCAGCTCCTGGCCCTGCCCGGCCACATGCGGAAAATTCTCGACATGAAGAGCCAGATCGAGAACTCGGCCCGGCGGCTGGCCGTCACCCGGACCTACTGGGCGGCTGTGGGCAGCGGCCCCAACAAGACGTCCGCCGACGAGATCCGGATCAAGCTCTCGGAGCTCTGCTACAAGACCATCTCCAGCGACTTTGTGGAAGACAAGAAGCATATCGACCTCTCCTCGGAGCCGCTGATCATCATCTGCGCGGCCGGCACAAGGGGAACGGTGCTGGGGGACATTATCAAGGACACCGCCATTTTCCGCGCCCACAAGGCGGTTCCCATCGTCATCACCGACGAGGGCGAATCCCGGTTTGATCCCTATGCTTCGGATGTGTTCCACGTACCGGCGGTGAGCGAACATCTGGCCCCGGTGGTCAATACCCTGGTCGGCCATATCTGGGGATATTACGCTGCGCTGGCCATCAACGAAGGCTCCCGCTTTCTCTATGTCTTCCGGGAGGACATCCAGAAATCCATCAACGACTCTGCCCGCGACGGTCTGGATGTATACGAACTGGTGCTGGAAAAGTCGTTCCGGGAGAAGATGGCCCGGTTCTACAGCGTATTCCGCCAGAAGCGGATGGAAAACGCCATTCCCCAGAGCATGGGGCTCAACACCTCTTCGGATCTGACGATTCTGCTCAAGTATCTGGCGGGACGCCTGCCGGTGACCGACTTTGAAATCGACTTCGGGGTCAAGGGCACGGCCCGGCACATGCTGGAGACCCTGTTTGAATGCCTCAGCGAATCGATCAACAGCATGGCCCGGCCCATCGACGCCATCAAGCACCAGGCCAAGACGGTCACGGTCGGCACCAGCCGGATCAGCGAAAAGATCGAAGGGCTTCTGTTCGATACCCTGCTGGCCCACAACTTCGGTATTTCCCAGCTCACCACCATGAATGTTCTGGTGCTCAAAAATATTCAGCGCATCCTGGCGGGCATCCGGGGCATGACGCTCTACCGGGTCCAGGGGCTGAATCTGCTGGGGGAACCGAACGAGGAGACGACCATCGATGTGGTGAAACGGGAAGGAACCTCCCTGAGCATTCCGTCCCGGGTGGACCGGGACAACCGGCTCAAGGGAACCAAACGGACCATCGTCCGGGAGGGGAACATCTACATCGGAAAAGGGCGGAAAGACAAGCGGAGTATTCTGGTGATTCCGGTGACCTCGGCCTCTGTTTCCACCACCAGCATCATCGAGTACCTGATGCTGCTCCATATTTCCTTCCAGACGGATGTGCCGCTGTCGGAAAAGGTGAAGGCGCTGGGCGGCAAGTACGAAAAGATCAAGAACATTGTCCAGGAAAACAGCGTCACCTGGGATGACCGCCATCTGGAGATTCTGGACATTTCGGACCTGTTCGGTCTTTCCGCAGAAAAGGTCGGCGATCAGATCGTCGCCCGCATTAAATAGACTGTACCCCACTGTCAACAGGGAAAACCAGGGACACCGGTTTTCCCTGAATGCTCCCTGAGCCATAGCCGGGGATTGAAATCCCCGGCTCAATTTTCGGAAAACCGCCTCAAGCCGGTTGGATTTACGCCCCTTCCCGTCCTCCGCGATTCCCCAACCGGCTTCAGCTGGTTCAGCCCGGGATTTCAATCCCGGGCATTCGGCTACCCGTCTTTTTCTCCAGCAGTTTTCTTGCGCCTTCCTCATATTTCTGCCATAATCCTCCAAAGAATACGCATTATTTACCCAAAGCGCTTTCCTGCCATCCGGTTCCGTACACAGGACAGATTTCCTGCCGCTGTAAATGCAGTCTTCCTGTGTTCCTGCGCAGCCGGTCTGCTCCGGGACCTCGATGACAGAATATCATTCACATATTTTCCCTCGCAAGCAGGGATTTGCTCCAGGAGTTCTTGATGGCCCAGGAAAAAAATACTGCCTCCAGTTTCCCGGCAACATCCGCGCCTGACCGCAAGGAACAGGATACGGCTGCGCCGGCATCCCGGCAGAAAGAAAAGAACCCCACACATGAAGGGGAAGTTTTCCATATCGTCGGGATCGGCGCTTCGGCGGGGGGACTGGACGCGCTGAAAAAATTCTTCCGTGAAATTCCCGGGGATTCGGGGCTGGCCTTTGTCGTGGTCGTTCACCTCTCCCCCGACCGTGAGAGCCACCTGACGGAACTGCTCCAGCCGTCCTGCCCGATACCGGTTCAGCAGGTGACAGAGACAGTGGCGCTGAAACCGGACCGGGTCTATATTATTCCACCCAACGCGAACCTGAACACCATCGATACCCACCTGCGCCTGTCGGAGCTTGAAACGCAACGGCGCGAGCGGGCTCCCATCGATCACTTCCTCCGCACCCTGGCCCTGACCCACGGGGACCATGCCATCGGCGTGATCCTCACCGGCACGGGCTCGGACGGAACACTGGGGCTGCGGCAGATCAAGGAAAACGGCGGCCTGACCATCGTCCAGGAACCGGAAGAAGCCGAATTCGATGGTATGCCCCGCAGCGCAATTCTTTCGGGATCGGCGGATATCGTCCTGCCCATCCGTGACATGATGGACCATATTCTCCGTTTTGCCCGGACCCGGCCCCGCGTGCCGACGGCGGAACCCGACAGGGTGGCACCGGAGGAAACCGAGCGCCATCTGCAGAAGATTTTCGCCCACATCCGTACCGCCAGCGGGCGTGACTTCGGCCATTACAAGCGCTCGACGATCATGCGCCGCATCCGCCGCCGGATGCAGATCCATCACCTGGATAAACTGGACGCCTATGTGAATGTCCTGCGCCACAACCGGGATGAGGTAAAGTCCCTGGCCGATGATCTCCTGATTACTGTGACCGAGTTTTTCCGGGATCAGGAAACCTTTGCGGTACTCGAAAAAAAAGTCATTCCACGGCTCTTCGACGGAAAATCCGCAGAAGACCAGGTGCGCGTCTGGTCGGTCGGCTGCTCCACCGGCGAGGAGGCATACTCCCTGGCGATGCTGCTGCTCGAAGAGGCGTACCGACGGGACAAACCGCCCCAACTGCAGGTTTTCGCCAGCGATCTGCACGAAAATGTTCTGAAGCGGGCAAGGGAGGGAATCTATCCCGAATCGATCCGCACCGATGTTTCGGCGGAACGCCTCCGGCGGTTCTTTACCAGAGAAGACAGCACCTACCGCGTCCGTAAATCCCTGAGAGAATTCATTGTTTTTGCACCGCACAACCTGCTGCGTGATCCGCCCTTCGCGCATATCGATCTGATCACCTGCCGCAATCTTCTGATCTATCTTCAGCGGGACGCCCAGCGGGATGTGGCCGCCATCTTTCACTATGCCCTGAACCCCGACGGCCACATGATGCTGGGAACCGCCGAAACCCTTGAACGATCGGATCTGTTCGTCCGGGAAGACAAGGAACACTGTCTGTACCGCCGCCGCAACGTTCCCACCCGGACACTCCACCTCCCGATGCTGTCCGGAGGCTTTGAACGGCATCAGCCCAGGGAACGGACTTTTCATCCCGGCTCCGGCAAGCCCGGTCCGGGGTACGGCACCATCCACGAGAAGATGGTCGAACGGTATGCTCCCCCGAGTATCCTGGTGAACGAATATCACGAGGTCATGCACTATTCGGCCCATGCCGGCCGTTACCTGCAGCTTCCGGGAGGAGAGCCGACCAGCAACCTGTTCAAACTCGTGCGGGAACCGCTGCGGATCGAGCTGCGGGCGGCCCTTCACGCCGCCCGTGAATCCGGGTGCGGGGTACGCTCCAAACCGGTTCCGGTACAGATCGAAGCCAAACCCAAACAGGTCGTGCTGCGGGTGCGGCAGGCCGATGAGTCGGACCTGAAAGGGTTTTTCCTGATCATTTTTGATGAAATCGAGATTCCCCCGGATGCCGCGGCGGCAAGTGACGAGATTCTCGCCGACGCCACCGTAAAGGAGCTTGAAGCGGAACTGGATCTGACCAAAAACCGGCTGCAGATGTCTATCGAGGAGTATGAAAGCAGCCAGGAAGAGATGAAGGCATCTCTGGAAGAACTGCAGAGTACCAATGAAGAACTGCGTTCCACAATGGAGGAACTGGAGACAAGCAAGGAAGAACTCCAGAGCATGAACGAGGAACTATCGACGCTGAATCAGGAGAACCGCCACCGCATCGAGGAACTCAGCCAGCTTTCCGCGGACCTGCAGAACCTGATGTCGGCCACCAACATCCCCACCCTGTTCCTGGACCGCGATCTGCGAATCCTCCGCTTTACGCCGCAGGTGAGCGAGATTTTCAGCATCAGAATCACGGACCGGGGACGCCCGCTGAGTGATCTGACCCACCGGCTGGGCGATAATGAACTGCAGCACGATGCGCAGCAGGTACTCGATCATCTGGTTCCCCTAGAGCGGGAACTGCAAAGCGAGGAGGACCGATGGTATCTCACCAGGATTCTGCCGTATCGCACAGATGACAACCGCATTGAAGGCGTGGTCATCACCCTGATCGACATCACCGGCCGGAAACGGGCCGAAGACAGTCTGCGACGGCTGAACGAAACGCTGGAACAGCAGGTGGCCGAGCGCACGGAACTGGCCGAGTCCCGGACAAGGCAGCTTCAGTCCCTGGCAGTGGAACTGATCGAAGCCGAGGAACGGGAACGGCAGCGGATCGCCGGCCTCCTGCACGATGACCTCCAGCAGCTTCTGGCCAGTGCCCGGATGCAGCTGCAGGTGGCGGTGAAGGATCTGCCCGACATACCGGTGCTGCAGAACGTGAATCGACTGATCGGGGAGTCCATCCGCAAGTCGCGCAGTCTTTCCCATGAGTTGAGCCCCCCGGTGCTGCACCACGCCTGCCTGGTGGACGCACTGCAGTGGCTGGCCGGCCAGATGACGGAACAGTTCGGTCTGAACGTCCGGCTGGATGTGAATACGGCTGTCGGTGTGGTAAACGAACCGTTGAAGGCGTATCTGTTCCGCGCCTTGCAGGAGCTTCTCTTCAATGCGCATAAACATTCCGGGAAAAACGATATCCATGTCGCGCTGACGGCCGAAGACCACCGGTTCCGGCTTACCGTCAGAGACGAGGGCAAAGGATTCGATCCCGCCATCCTGACATCCGGCAGCGCAAAATCCGGCCTCGGTCTGCTGAGCCTGCTGGAACGGACCCGTTCGCTCGGGGGAAACCTGAAGATCGAAAGTGCCCCGGGAGAGGGCAGCCGGTTTACCCTGACGGTCCCGGTGGACCTGACGGTTCCCCTCCCCTTTCAGCAGACGGCCCCCCCGCCCGGCCCGCGGCCTGAACCACCGCCCCCGCCCGCGGCGTCCGCAGGGAAGGAAGGAATCCGGGTTCTCTTCGCCGATGATCACCAGGTCATGCGTCAGGGACTGATCAGTATGATCATCGAACAGCCGGAGATTCAGGTGATCGGCGAGGCCGAAAACGGGCGGGAAGCACTGGAAATGACCCGGAAACTCCGGCCCGATGTGGTGGTGATGGATGTGACCATGCCGGAGATGGGCGGCATTGAAGCCACCCGCCGCATCAAGACCGAACTGCCGCATATCCGGGTGATCGGGCTTTCCATGATTGAAGATCAGCAGATTGCGCAATCCCTCCGGGAAGCCGGGGCCGAGTCATTCGTGAGCAAAACGGCATCGGTCGCCACACTGCTGAAGGCGATTTACGGGATGGACCGGCCGAAAGACGCCCCCCCCCCCTTCCCCGGATGAACAGTCGAACGGATCACCGGCGCGCGAACCGTGAAAGGGGAGTTACTCTTTTTTCTTGAACCGCACAGGATATGTTGCTATTTTATCCGGAAATGTCCTTCCG
>JBEPXL010000028.1:0-15133 GCA_041641935.1 Desulfobacteraceae bacterium
CGGCTATTCGCGATATTGTGTGGGTAATTTGCATGAGTGCTAAAGCTGTTTTAACGTATTGTTATGAATCCAAATGAACTGATTACAAAAGGTCTTGGGCTGCCTCTTCCGTGGCAGGTTGTGTCGTCTGATCTTCATCCGGACAAGAAACGAGCGGATCTGCAGATCGATTTTATCCGGGGAAGTACTTTTCCCTGCCCTGCATGTGACCGCCAGGAATGTAAGGTTCATGACACCCGTGAACGATCCTGGCGTACTATTTCGCTTTTCGAACACAAGACGTATCTGCATGCGCGGGTACCGCGGGTCACCTGCCCTGAATGCGGAGTCCATCAGGTGGATGTTCCCTGGAGTCGTCCGGACTGCGGTTTTACCGATATGTTTGAAGCCTGGGTCCTGATACTCGCCCGGTCAATGCCGGTTAATGCCATTGCCCACCTGGTGGAAGAACATGACACACGCCTGTGGACAATCATTCTTCATCATACAGATAAACTCTGCCGGGAGATAGATTATTCAGCAATAAGGCACATCGGGATTGATGAAAAGTCCGTCCGGAAAAACTGGCAGTATATCACCACTTTTATTGATCTTGATACCGGCAGACCTGTTTTTGTCACAGAAGGTCGGGATTCCTCGGCAGTCAAGCGGTTCAGCGAGGAACTGGTGCGGCGTGGTGCAGACCCGGCTGTCATTGAGGATGTCTGCTGTGACATGTCCCCGGCCTATATCTCCGGTGTGGAAAAATATCTGCCGCAGGCACGGATCACTTTTGACAAGTTCCATCTGACCAGACCCCTTAATGACGCTGTTGATGAAATCCGGAAACAGGAAAGGGATCAATGCCCTGAATTAAAAAATACCCGGTTCATATGGGGCAAAAACGTCGAAAACCTTTCGGGAAAAGAGAAGAAGACACTGCAACACCTCGAAAAGCAGTACCCTCATCTGAACACCATTCAGGCTTACCACCTGCGCCTTGACTTCCAGAACCTGTGGCAACAGCCACCTCATAAGGCGGAAAGTTATTTGAATCAGTGGTATGACCGGGCTGTAAAAAGTGGTCTCAAACCAATAGAAGACTTTGCTGCTACGGTAAAAAATCATTGGAACGGCATACTGAACTGGTTCAAAACCCACATCAGCAATGGGATTCTGGAGGGAACCAACAGTCTGATCAAATCGGTCCTCGCCAGAGCCAGAAATTTCCGTACCACTCAGTATCTTGCCGCTGCTATTTATCTGATCACAGGAAATTTGGAAAAGTTGTTACCCACACAAAACAGCGAATGACCAAGTAAAGTCGCATAAATAGAAAATTCACACAACAAAATCGCTGAACAGGTTCGCGTACAGCGAACGGTTCCCTTTGATGTTCGCACAAAAGGTGTTTTCCGCTGGGAGACCTGGGCGTATGAGGTGAAAGTCTCACATACGGTTTTTCGCGGACCCTGGGCCAGTGATGGCCCCGGTTAACCGGCCTCTTACATCGAAATTTACCTTGAAACAATAGCTGGTATGATATATTGTCATACCAGAGGTGACTAAAATGGCTGCATCAAAAATTGCAATCACAATTGATGAGAACCTTCTGAAAAAACTTGATTTAATGGTAAAATCAAAAGTGTATCCCAACCGCAGCAAGGCAATACAGGAGGCTGTCGAGGACAAGCTGAAACGCTTCGAGAGAAGCCGGCTGGCACAGGAATGTGCAAAACTCGATCCTGAGTATGAACAGAATATAGCAGAAGAAGGACTTACAATCGAGATAGATGAATGGCCGGAATATTGAGGGGAGACATTCACTGGGCCGATTTAAATCCTGTCATCGGCAGCGAGAAGGGCGGTTTCCGCCCTGTTATTATTTTGAGCCATAACATTTTCAACGACCGGTCAGGCACCGTCATCGCGGTAGCGATCACCAGTCGGCCCCAGCGGGCAGGATACCCGCTTACGCTTGAACTTTCAGATACAGAACTCCCCAAAAAGTCCTGGGTGAAAATCAGTCAGGTTCGTACGCTATCGACCAAAAGAATCGGAAAAAAGATTGCATCTGCTTCCCCGGAGGAACTTGACAGCATAATTGACGGTCTGAATGAAATCATCGGTGGCTGACAGTGCGCCTGCAGTCGGACGCGCAAAAATACTGCGCGCCGCTGAAGCGAATCCATAAAAAATGAATTGACATGATCACATCGAGCGGCATCGTTCTGTCCTGAACACTGTCGGGCCTGTGATAGCGGGTCGTAACTGTCCATTCCTCACCGGAAGCGATTCTGCTGTACTGCCGAAACAGAAGTTCTTCCATTGAAAAGAATAAAAATATGAAAACCAGCTATTACAATTTTAATGAAAATATACCTGATATTAATGATCTTTTGCTGATAATTGATGAGCGTAAAGATCAGATTTATAAGAAAATATCTTTACAAGAAGAACATTGGTCCGCAATTCAGGAAAAGCTTCGTATTGACTGGACATATGATTCCAATGCCATCGAAGGCAGTTCTCTTTCCAGAGGCGAAACATTATTTTTTTTGAAAGAAGGTCTGACGGTTGAAGGAAAATCTTTAAAGGATTTTCTTGATGCCAGAAATCATGCAGAGGCAATCGACTGGCTTTATGAGGTCATAAAAGATAACCGGCCTGTCTCTCAGGGACTGATGAAAGAAATAAATGCCCTGCTTCTGTCAGGTGTAAACTATACCCTGGCAATTGACCGGAACGGTCAAAAAATCAGAAAACCTGCCAATCCCGGAAAATACAAGGTACTGCCAAATCATGTTTTGCAGACAGACGGAACCATTCATTTTTATACCGATCCGATTCATGTGGCAGATGAAATGGAAACCCTGTGCAGATGGATTAATGAAAATATTGAAAGCAGACATCCTCTTGTTGTTGCTTCGATAGCTCACTACAACATGGTAAGGATCCATCCGTTTGATGACGGTAACGGGCGTGGTGCAAGAATTCTTATGAATTTAATTCTCATAAAAAAAAGTTACCCGGTTGCAATTGTAAAAAATGAAAATCGCCGAAAATATCTGATGGCATTGAATCAGGCGGATAAGGGTGATATTGTACCTTTCATAAAATTTATAGCTGATTCACTGATCGATACGGAAAATACTATCCTTGGCGAACTGCGTCGATTAAAAAAATAATAGTTAAAGATCAAAACGTTTCCAGATGGAAAAGGGCAAGCCTCCTGTATCAGGGTACGTGCGATACCCGGCACACCCTGCCAGGAAATTCCGGAAGGTCTGTTGTATCGGGAGAAATGAAATGAAATCTTTATGGACCATTGCCATCATATTCCTGTTCAGCACCTCACTCCTTGCAGATGGGGCGGACCCATTGTGGGAAAAGTAGCGTTTCTTCCCGTTTTTCTGTTTAACCGCATACTAGGCAGTTGATTCATATGATAATCAATTTTCTGAAAATGTTAATTAAATTTATATTTTTTCCTGTGCGGCTGCTGAGCAATCTCATATACGGGGTGCAGCCTTTGTATGCCGCGCATTCCTTGTATACAAAAGAGAATTATGATAAAATGGTAAAACATGCAAAAGACGATGAAGATAAACTTCTCATGTCGTATAAAGAATGGAAACTGAAGACTGAACAGACAGTGGAAGGAATGAGAAGAATGGGGATTGTGGTCATCATGGTCAACGTTGATTATGATAAAATGGCCCGCTGGCTTAAAAAGAATAAACTCGAGAACATCATGACCAATCGTGAGGCATATATCAGTTACCGGTTCGAAAAGTTTATGAAGAATCCGGTCATAGAATAAATCCCGGTGCGGGAACACCGCTTCCCCTTCAACCCCGCCCCGTCCCATAAGAGGACTCACATCATGATTACCACCGAATTCCTCCTCACTTCCCTCGTCGTCGTGCTGGTTCCCGGCACAGGCGTCATCTACACCGTTTCAACAGGACTGCTCATGGGATGGCGCGCCGGCATCGCGGCGGCCTTCGGCTGCACAACCGGAATCCTTCCCCATCTTCTCGCCTGCATCCTCGGCCTGTCCGCCATCCTTCACGTCAGTTCCGTCGCCTTCCAGTTGTTCAAGTTTGCCGGGGCCGCCTATCTGCTCTACCTGGCATGGTCCATGTGGCATGACAAAGAAACCTTTCACGTTGAACCGTCAGAACAGAAACGCACACTGCTGAAAATTGTCAGCAAAGGCTTCCTGATCAACATCCTGAACCCCAAACTCTCGATTTTCTTCCTGGCCTTTTTACCCCAGTTCATCTCCGCAGACACCACATCACCTCTCCTCCGGATGATCATTCTGAGCGCGGTCTTCATGCTGATGACCTTCATCATCTTTGCCGGATACGGCTGCCTTGCCCATCAGGTGCGTTCCACGGTAACCCGCTCACCCGGCACAGTGCAGAAAATACAGCGGGGCTTTGCCGTCCTTTTCGCGGCGCTGGGGATAAAACTGGCGCTGGCGGAACAATAGAATTTCGGGGGATATTCCACCGATGAACTGCATGTATTAACAGAACAGCCCGGGCGGATTCCCCTGTTGTGGTGACGATTCGCAGGAAGGAGGTGAATGGGATTTGCCGAAGACCGTCAGTTTGATCCGTTTGTTCAGTCTGGTAACAGCGTTCCTGACCCTTTCTGCAGGGGGGCTGGCGGATGACGGCAACGTCTTTCCGCAGGCGGCCGATCAGTTACAGACGCACCTCAACTACCTCTGGGTTCTTCTTTCAGCGGTTCTGGTGTTTCTCATGCAGGCCGGTTTCATGTGCTTTGAATCCGGGTTGGCGACGGCGAAAAATTCCATCAATGTGGCCATCAAAAATCTCGCGGACTTTGTGATCTCATCGGTGCTGTTCTGGCTGGTGGGGTTCGGCTTCATGTTCGGCGTGTCTGAAACCGGCTGGATCGGGGGCAGTGATTTTCTGATCACGCAGGAAGATCCCTGGCGCGTGATCTTCTTCGTTTTTCAGGTAGTCTTTGTCGGCACGGCGGCCACCATCAATTCCGGGGCACTGGCAGGCAGGACAAAATTCGTCTTTTACCTGATCGTATCCGCCTGTATTTCCATGCTGATCTATCCCGTCTTCGGACACTGGGCCTGGGGAAGCACGCTCCACGGCCCTGCTGCAGCAGGATGGCTTGAAAAAATGGGATTCATCGATTTTGCCGGTTCCACCGTTGTCCACTCCGTCGGGGGATGGGTCGCCATGGCCGGATGCCTCGTGGTCGGTCCGCGGATCGGGAAGTACGACGCCGACGGGCGCGTCAACTACATCCCTCCCCACAATATGACCCTTACCTATCTGGGCACATTCATCCTGTTCTTCGGCTGGTTCGGGTTCAATTGCGGCTCCACCCTGGAAGTCAATGACCGGATTCCCGGCATTGCCATGAATACCCTCATGGCGGCCAGCTTCGGCTGCATTTCCGCTTCCGCCCTCAGCTGGATATACAGCCCCTTCCACCGGCCGCAGGGAGAAATGATCGCAAACGGCATCCTCGGGGGGCTGGTGGGAATCACCGCCGGCTGCGCGTTTGTGGAAACCACTGGCGCCGTCCTCATCGGACTGGTGGCGGGTCTGCTGGTATTTTACGGAAATTACCTCATCGAAAAGGTGCTCCGGATCGATGATGTGGTCGGGGCCATCGCGGTGCATGGAATCTGCGGCGCCTGGGGAACCATCGCTGTGGGGATTTTCATGACACCCGATCATCTGGGAAATGCGGATCGACTCCACCAGATCGGTATCCAAGCCGTCGGGGTGGTCTCCTGCTTTGCCTGGTCATTCGGATCGGCCTGCATTCTGCTGAAATTCATTGACCGGTTCATGGGGGGCATGCGCGTCAGCAGAGAGGATGAAATACTGGGGCTCAACATCGCGGAACACGGCGCCCGGTCCACCCTGCACGATCTGGTGGAATCGATGCATGATGCAACCCGGAAAAATGATTTCTCCGGCATGGCGAAAGTGGCGGGGGAAACCGGAACCGATATTGGCGCGCTCTGCGACGGCTTCAACCGGATGGTGGAGGCGATTCAGAAATCCCTCAAGGAAACGCAGCGGCAGATACAGAACGCCGAAGCAGCAAGGGCAACATCCGAACAGGCCGAAAGGATGCTTTCCCGGAACCGCGAGGCGTATGAAGAAAAAATCAGGGAAATCGCCGGAAATCTGGGACAACTGATGGCGGAAGTGGAACATACCATGTCTTCCGTTGCCGCCGCCGCGCAGAAGGTGCAGCATCATGTGGACAGCCTGGCCGGAAAATCCGATGAGATTGACGGGGTTCTGGCTTCCGTTGAGAAAATTGCCTTTTCCACGAAACTGCTGGCCACCAATGCCATGATACAGGCCGCCCATGCCGGGGAGGCCGGCACCGGTTTTTCGGTGGTTTCGCAGCAGATGGGGGATGTGGCGAAACACACGGAAACCGCATCCGGTACTATCGCCCGGTTTACGGAAGAAATCAAACAGCTTTTGAACGCCGTGATCGACAGCATTCACGGCCAGTTGAACGAAATCCACGAAGGAACGCTCCGCATCGACAGGGCAGGGCAGTTGATCAGGGAGCTGATGCCGGAGAGTCCGGAGGATGTACAGATCATCGACAGGGATGAGGATTTAAAATCTTTGGACCAGCCATGAATCACATTATCCACGCAGTACGGCAGGAACTGCAGCACCTGTCCGATGACAATACACGAAGCGCCGGTCAGCGGTTCTTCAAAGAGCCGGTACGGATGTACGGTGTTCCAGCAGCCGCTGCGAAAACCATTTCTGGCGCAACAGTTTGAGAACAGACGTGATGGCAGATTATTTTTCTACCTTCTCGCTTGTTCCTTCCAGAACCCACTGCATCCATTCCGGACTGTCAAAGGAAACATGATCCGGTTTTACAAATCCTTTTATTTTGCTTTCTTTTATTGTAACCCCTCTTTTTTTTTGCAAATTCAGTTCAGCACGCCATACCCGCTGATCCTCAATTTTATAGGCTTCCTTCACTTTTATTGTTCCCAGTTTTTTGAACCACTTCTTGTCTTCTTTCAGTCTTGCGTGCAGAACCCGGACGCTGCAATGGTATGCGTCCGTTCTCAATAATATACTCTGCTTAAATCCTCTGGAAATCACATCATCTACTGTTACACCTTTCTCTGATTTGGCAAGTATAATCTGGGCGGCTGCGGCCTGATATGCTGATAAAACAAACTGGCTGCAGAAAGCACCCCCACAATCCATAAAAGCTGTGGTGGAAGGATTAAAAGCATCCTCTATGAATTTTTTTGCTCTTTTCCGCCCTTTACTTCCAAATCCTTTTTTACCCGTAATACTTTTTATGCTTTTGCTGTAACCATACGGAATGCTTTTTCCATCCGCCCAGACCATTCCTATCTGTGCTGCCCAGTCTGCCCAGTTTTCACTTTTACATCGCCAGACATGGTAGGTTCCAATTCTCAAATGGCCCTCCCTGACATACCCTTTACCGCTTGCCTCAACAATTTCCGGCTCAACTGTACCTTCATTGGCCTGTGCCCAGAGGATCGCATGTACCATATCCGACCCGGATGGCTTAAAATGGCTTGTCAGAAGCTGACCCACTTTAATCGCCATGTGTGAAGTCTCAAATTCTTCTCTAGGCTTGTCCTCCATAAGCAGAATGTCGCCGGGTTTTAAAGTGAATGATCCTGACTTTATACCTCTTTTGGATATTGACGATACTTTTACACCTTCGTAGGTATTAACGGCAGAAAGCATTATTCTGGCTCCTTTATCTGATTTTGTTGGTTCTGTTGCAAAAATAATGACTTTGCGGTATATGCCCTCGGTACCAGATGTTTATACAACAGGGGAGTATATAAGTACTTATGCAAAATTTTTTAACATGATTTTTGAAAAATCACCTCTGCGCATTGCAAATTCCAGAAGCCAAAATGTTAAAAAATAACTGGTGAGGTACTTATGTTGAAGAGAAATGAAAACTGCTTATTCGTTAAGGATGAACAGACTGGATAGATTGCCTGATGTTCTATGATCAGATCAACATGGCAATATGTGTATAACTAATTTTTATTTTTGTCAATTAAAACATAGTATTTCTGCCGATGCCGGCCACCACGCCGGAAGGAACATGTTCTGCTGAAGATGCTGAATTCTCTATAAATTCTAATTTTTTCATGATGATCAGTCATAATGCCTTCTCTGTCCGGCCTTCTGCCATAACCGCATCAAAAACAATTCTAACCGAGAGCCGACCTGATGACATTCATTTACCAGAAAACCCGCCAGTTTTTCGCCCAGATTTCCACAGGCATGGAAGAGATCGCCACACAAGAACTGAAAGAACAGGGCGCCACCCGGATCAGACCGGCATTCCGGGGAATCCACTTCACAGCCACACCGGCCTGTCTCTACCGGGTCAACTACCTCGCCCGGACCATCACCCGCGTACTGGCCCCGCTCCGGGGCTTTCGCTGCCCCGATCCCGACACCCTCTACCGCGAAACCCGTGCCGTTTCCTGGCCGGACCTGTTCCGCCTCGATCATACCTTTGCGGTATTCGCCAACGTCTCCCACAGCGGCATCACCCATTCCCGGTATGCCGCACTCCGGGTCAAGGATGCCATTGCGGACCAGTTCCGGGACCGGTTTGACAGGCGTCCCGATGTAAATCCCGATTCGCCGGATCTCTGGATCAATCTCCATATCCACAAAGACAGGGCCACCATCAGCCTGGACACCTCCGGCGGTTCCCTGCACCGGCGGGGCTACCGGAAAACAGGGCTGGAAGCCCCCATGCAGGAAACGCTTGCTGCCGCCGTGATCCGGCTGTCGGGATGGGACGGGGAACAGCCGCTCTGTGATCCCATGTGCGGGGCCGGAACCCTTCTCTGCGAGGCCCTGATGCACTACTGCCGGACTCCCGCAGGCTTTCTCCGTAACAAGTTCGGCTTCGAATTTCTTCCCGACTTCGATCCCACCATATGGCGGTCGGTCAAACAGAAGGCGGACAAAAAGATTCGGCCTCTTCCGCCGGGCCTCATTACCGGCAGCGATATGGCCGAAGAGGCAGTCGGGGCGGTGCGGAAAAATGTCGAAAAACTTCCCCACGGGGATGATATCCGGATTTCCCGGCGCCGCTTCGAAGATATCCCGGCGCTCGAAAATACCGTCATTGTCTCCAACCCGCCCTACGGTCACCGCATGGGCGGAAAAGAAGAGACGGGCGATCTGATGAAAGACCTCGGAGATTTTCTGAAGCAGCGCTGCAAAGGGTCCACAGCCTTCCTCTATTTCGGGGACCGGGAAATGATCAAGCGGATCGGTCTCAAACCCGCCTGGAAAAAGCCGCTCCGGAACGGCCCGCTGGATGGGCGGCTGGTAAAATATGAGCTGTACTGAGACCGGCCTGCAGGGCGTGTCCGTCCCGGACCGGAGATGCTCCGGATTTGCACCGGATCGATAGCGTTTCCTGCTGTTTTCCGGATGTCTCTGTTTGACGCAGAAGAAGGACGGCGGTATAAAGAGCCCATGGAGAGGAGATGAGGCAAGATGGATATCCGCCGCTGCTATGATATTCTCGGCGTCGAACCCGGCACGCCGATGACAGACATCCGGGAGGCATATCGCGATCTGGTCAGTGTATGGCATCCGGACCGGTTTGCGGCCAATCCCCGTCTGCGGCAGAAAGCCGAGGAAAAGCTCAAGCAGATCAATATCGCATACGATACCCTGCGCAGTCAGATCGGAACAGGCGGCGGAACGGCAGGGGCGTCTGCAGGGCCATTTGACCGGCAGCCCCGGTCCGGGGATTTCCGCTCCCGGAATGCAGGAGAACCGCCAAACGACGCATCCGATGATCCGGTGATGGATGATCTCCTGCTGCGTCTCCGGGAGTATGTCTCTTTCTACTGGATCAATCTTATCGCCATTGCCGCCGGTGCGGCCATGTTCTTTTTTCTCCTCCTCATCGAATGCAGCTTTCAGCGTCCAGCGGAGACCGTCACACCGCCGCCGGAAACCCGTCCGGCGATCTCCCGGAAGCCGGAACCGGCCCTTTCCCCGGTACAGTCCATACCGGAGCCGGAAGGCGTCAGTGATGAATGGATCGCTTCCCTGCGGGAGCGGATGGAACGGGCCCGGGAGCAGCAGGCCCGCTGGGAGAAGGCGTCGGAAAAAAGCTCCCCGGCAGTTCCCTGGGAGTCTCCGCCGGAATCTGAAGCGCAGACCGTTTCTCCGGACGGTGAACCGTCCTCCGGAACAGGTTCATCCGATGCTGAAGAAGCAGATTCCACCCCGACCCGTCTGCAGGCAATGAAAAGTATGCGCCATGACCCGCCGGACCGAAAGCTGCCGCCGCCGGAATCAGAACAGGAGACGCAGCAGGAGACCGGCAGAATCCGGTTATACCCCCTGTCCGGATCTGCCGAGACGGACCAGCCGGTTCCCGGGGAGCGATCCGGATCAGCACGCAGTCAGCTCTCTTCCCTCCGGAATCAGCTCGTCACCACCGGAAGCCCGTACCGGATCCGGGATGACGGAACCGTTCTCGACCGCAGGACCGGTCTGATATGGTGCCTGCTCAATTCCTATCTGGAAAGCGGGGAATATCTGGACTACTGGCAGGCACTGCGCTATGTCCGGGAACTCCGCACCGGCGGCTACACGGACTGGCGGCTTCCCCGGGCCGAGGAACTGGCCGGGCTTTACATGAATCCGCCGTTTTATCCGGACATGGGAACCCGCTGGTACTGGTCTGGCGATATGTACAGCAAGGGATGGCACCGCATTGTCCGGATTATCGTGCCCCGGCAGGAGGCTTCTGTGCAGCGGGAATATGCCACTGTCGGCGAATTCGGCGCGGTACACGCAGTGAGACCCTGACCGAAAAGCGGCGGGATACTCGCTTATGCCTTGACAGAAAAGAGGCATTTTCCTATCCTTAAAAAGCTGAATTTTTATCAGAAACTGTATTCTAATCCGAAGATGGTAAACGGTATCAGTGAAAAAAATCCTGATCGTCGCGGATGATCCCCGGACACAGGCGGCACTTCTGGAGGGGCTCAGGCCATACGGCGAATTCGAAATTGAAATGGTCGGGGATGCAAAGGCGGCGGCCCGCCATGTCCGGGACAATGCCGTTGATCTGGTCCTGACCGACCTGGGTCTTCCGGAGATTGACGGGATTCATCTGCTGGCCTTCATGAAGAAGAAACATCCCCGGCTGCCGACGCTGGCCATGTATGACCGGCTGACGCCGAAGACCGAAAAGCGGCTTACGGCGCTGAATGTCCGGGCGCATTTCAAGAAACCGGTCGATGTGGACCGGCTCGTCGACTGCCTGTTTGACGTCCTGGAAATCGTCGCCGCCGGGCAGATTCACGGCATCAGCCTGGCTTCCTTTCTCCAGCTGGTGGATATTGAACAGAAAACCTGTACTCTGAAAATTCGTTCCGGCAGAAAAAAAGGGCTGGTCTGCTGCCGGAACGGCGAGGTCGTCGCGGCGGAAACAGGGGGGATGAAAGGAAAGGAAGCCCTGTACAAGATCATGTTCTGGGATCAGGCGATCATCGAAATTACCGAAGCCTGTCTGCTGTCCGAACGGAACATCGACATCCCGCTCATGTATCTTCTGATGGAGAGCCACCAGTTTCATGATGAGGACGAGGCCCGGAAGGCGGAACAGATGGCGGCGCAGACGGTGCCGGAGGTCGCCGGACCGGATGATGTGGTCGAACGGATTGCCGATCTGCTGGCGCGCAATCCCGATGTCCGCACCTTTGCCGTCTTTGATGAAGAGGAACATCTCTGCAGCCAGGAAGCCGATGCGGGAGACCTGGCCCGGCTGTCCCCGACCACCTACTTTGACCTGGGAGATCGTCTCTCTTCTTCTCTGGACGCCGCGTTCACCTGTATCGATATCAATACCCGCCGCCGGATCCGGTATTCCCTGTTTCGCCATCTGGACCATTTCATCGTGGTGGAACTGAATCCGGGAACACGGGTCCGCGATCTGGTCCGGACCATTCAGTCCGACGTCAAAGGAGGAAGATGAAACAGATACTGGAGGAGATTCGACCGGTTCCCGGCGTCATCGGCGGGTTCATCTATACGCCCCGCGAGGGAATCCGCGCCAGCAGTCTGCCGACGGTCTTCAAGACGCCGAAACTGGAAAATATCGGTAAATTCGTGGCCCGGATGTTTTCCCTCGGACGGACCAGTTTTCCGGATATTCTGGACCTGTCTCTCTATTACGAGGAATCCCTTCTGATGATCCGGGAACTCGATCATGGCATTTTTCTGATTCTTCTGGGGGATCCCTCCCTCAACATGAACCTGCTGACCATGACCCTCAACCTGATCACGGATGATCTGAGCCAGTTTACCGGGACGGAGACACCGGAATCGGCTCCGGAAGGGGATACCACACCGTCACCGGAAGCGGACCGGGCGCTGCCGGCGGAAGGGCCGCTGGCGGATCTTCTTCGTAAAATGGAGAAAGCCCTGACCGGCGTGATCGGGCCCATGGCACGGATTCTCTTTCAGGACGCGCAGAACGACTGGGTAAGACAGGAACCGCCCGCTATGGAGACGCTTCCGCGGTTGATGGAGATTCTGCAGAAGGAAATCGATGATCCGGAAAAATTCCGTGACTACCGGAAGCGGATCGACAGCCTGACCGGTACGGAAGAGCGGCAGTATCTCTGGCGCGGTGCCGCCCGGACCGGCGGTTCCTGAACAGGAGGGGCGACGCATGTCACTGCAGGCGTTTACCGACCGGCTTCTCCGGATTGACGGGGTGCAGCACTATATTTTCGTGCGCGGCGACGGTCATATCCTCGCCCACAATGTCAGGGAGCCGTCCGCGCTTTCCTCCCTGATCGCATTCAGCGGCCACAGTTGTGATGCCATCCGGCCTCTCATCGGCACCACCGGCTTCCATTACATTACCTTTTCCTGTACCGGCAGAAACCATTTCTATATTTTTCCCGTCAGGCGGCATTTCCTGGGGATTATCCAGCATCCGGATGCCTATCCCCCGGATGTGATCGAAGGGGTTTCCCGGCTGCTTCAGAATATTCTGTCCCGGAAACAGGGATGAACAGGGCTTCCGCCTTGACATCCTGCCTCTCTTCCCATAAACAGAATGAACGGAAATCACCGTTTGTCCATCCTGACACGGACCCCCCACCCCTGCGGAGCGACTATGCCTGAAGAGACCAGGAACTGGTTCGGTATTTTCTTTAAAATCACCATGGGAATGCTGTTTGTCGCCCTGATTCCCATTATTGTGAGCGGTATCTTCAACCTGCAGATGATCACCCGGGAGATTACCCGTCATGTGGAAACAACCCTTGCCGCCGAGGCCGGCAAGCTGGCGACGCTGGTGGACGACTGGGTGGAAATGAACCGGCGGATGCTGGCCCAGAACGCCCGGCTGGCCCCCATCCGGTCCATGGAACCGGCATTCCAGAATCCGGTGCTCCGATCCATAACCGAAACCTACGACTGGGTCTATCTTGCCTTTACGGTGGATACCGCCGGCATGAATATCGGCCGGAGTGATGATGCCCCTCCCAAGGACTACAGTGACCGGCAGTACGTGAAACAGGTGCTGGAAGGCGCTCCCCTGGGGCAGCAGGTACTGATCGGCAAGACCTCCGGCCAGCCGGCCCTGGTGCTGGCGGCCCCGGTCCGGGAAGAGGGGGCGCAACTGCGCGGCATTATCGCCATTGCCATGCGGCTCACCGATCTGTCCCGGCGGATTACCGATACCACCATCGGCGATTCCGGCTATGCCTTTCTTCTGGACAGTGCCGGGGAAGTGATTGCCCATCCCGCTGCAGCGCTGGCCAGCAGCCGGAAAGACCTGTCCGCGCATCCCGCCTTCGCGGCCCTCCGGGAAGGGAAAGAGCGGATCGTCTATACCGATGAGAACGGCAGCCGCATGATGGCGGTGCCCCGGAAGACCGCTCACGACTGGGTGGTGGTCGTGCAGCAGGAGTACGGGGAAGCCTACGCGCCGGTCCGGCTTGCCCGGTGGAGTGCGCTGGTGACGCTGGTGGCGACCGCTCTGGCGGTATTTCTGGTGGCCCATCTGGTCTCCCACCGGCTGACGGTTCCCATCCGCCGTCTGACCCGTGTGGCGGATGACCTGAGCCACGGCGCGCTGGACCATCAGATTCCGGAAGTGAACCGGCGCGATGAAATCGGCGCACTGGCCCGGGCCATCGACCGGCTGGGGGCGAGCGTGCGCTACGCCATGGAACGGCTCAACCGGAAGCGTTAGCCGGTCTGTAATGAATATTCTCTTGACCATTGTCCCCATCTTTGTTGTCATGGGGATCGGATGGCTGGCCCGGCGGAAGGAGGTCATTCCGGCCGGATTTCTTGCCCCGGCCAACCGGCTTGTCTATCAGCTGGCGATTCCGGCCATGATTTTCCGGGCCATTTCCGGGGGCTCCCTCAAAACCGATTTTCATCCGGAGGTTGTCGGCATCACACTGGCCGCGATTCTTCTGCTGACCGGCCTGGGCTGGACCGCCGGACGGCTGGCCCGGGTTCCGCGGCAGCAGTTCGCCACCTTTCTCCAGAGTTCCTTCCACGGCAATCTGGGGTATATCGGGCTGGCCGTCGGCTACTATTTTCTCGGTGATGCGGGGCTTGCCGGCGCCGGCATTATTGCCGGTTTCATGATGATTCTCCAGAACGTTCTGGCGGTGATTCTTCTGCAGGTCTACGGAAACGCGCCGCCGGAGCGGGGCCGGTTCCGTGACATCACCGGCCGCCTGGCCGGCAATCCGGTCATCGTGTCGGCGCTGGCCGGGATGCTCTGGTCTGTATCCGGTCTTCCCATGCCCCTGATCCTGGGCCGGAGCCTCGACATCCTGAGCAGCATGGCGCTTCCCCTGGCCCTGCTGCTGATCGGTGCCTCGCTCTCCTTCGATCTGGTGCGGTCCCGGCTTGCGCCGGTTCTTTTCTCCAGTCTGTTGAAACTGGTGATGCTTCCCGCAATCGGGATACTGCTCTACCAGTTCCGGGATCTGCCGTCCCGGGTGTATCTTCCCGGCCTGATTCTTCTGGCTTCGCCGACGGCGACCATCGCCTATGTGATGGCGCGGGAGATGAAC
>JBEPXL010000029.1:0-15010 GCA_041641935.1 Desulfobacteraceae bacterium
CCCAGATCCGGATCGAGGCCCGTATTGTGGAGGCAAACAGCGATACGGCAAAGGAACTCGGTGTGGAGTGGGGGGGGCTGTACAAGGACAGTGAACGGGATTTCTGGATTGCCCCCGGCGTCGATACCTCCACCGGAGATCCCGGAGAAGACCAGGAGGAGACCGAAACAGGCAATCTGGCGGTTCCGCAACCCGGCCTGATCCAGGAGCTTCCGGCCATCATTACCGAAGGAGCCGGCCTCAATATCGGTTTTATCGCCCAGCAGGTCGGACAGCATATTCTGTCGGTCCAGCTGTCGGCCCTGGAACGGGAAGGGAAACTGAATATCCTCTCCAGCCCCTCTATCTCCACCCTTGACAATCAGGTCGCCATTATTGAAAGTGGACGGGAAGTCCCCTTTCAGACCGTTGAGGATGACGATGTCAATATCGAGTTCAAAAAAGCGGTCCTCCGCCTGGAGGTGACGCCCCATGTGATCAACGGGCGTATCATTAAAATGCTGATTCTGACCACCAAGGATGAACTCGATTTCAGCAATACCGTTGCCGGAAATCCTACCGTGATCACCAAACGGGCGCAGACCGTTGTGCTTCTTCAGGACGGACAGACCACGGTGATCGGCGGGCTTCGCAAAGAAACAAGCAGCAGTACCGAGCTGGGCGTTCCTGTGCTGAAAGATATTCCTCTGCTGGGATCGCTGTTCAGACGGAACAGTGTCAGTAACGATATGGAAGATATTCTGATCTTTATCACCCCCTACATTCTCACACAGACAGGTGAGTTCCCGGTTGTAACGCCATAATGCGTTGATACGTTGCTTTCGGCCAAGGGTGTATCATGGAGTATTTTAAAATTCTCAGTCTTTCCCGGGAGCCGTTTTCCAATTCTCCGGATCCGGCGCTCTTCTATCAGTCCCGTCAGCATCTCACCTGCCTGCAGCGGCTGGAAATGTCGCTCCGGATGCAAAGAGGGCTCAATGTGGTCATTGGAGAAGTCGGAACCGGAAAGACAACCCTCTGCCGCCAGTTGATCCGCCACTTTGCCGATGACAGGGCATTTGAATTCCATCTGCTGCTGGATCCCTATTTCACTTCACCCCGGGAAGCCCTGGCGGCGGTTGCCGAACAGCTCGACCCGAAGCTTCTGTCGGGAAGCGAAGAGACCCGGGACATCAAGGAGCGGATCAAACAGCATCTGTTTCAGAAAGGTGTCCCGGAAGGCAAAACGGTTGTCCTGCTGATTGATGAGGGGCAGAAACTGCCTGTTTTTCTTGTGGAAATCCTGCGGGAGTTTCTCAACTATGAAACCAACGACAGCAAACTCCTGCAGATCGTGATTTTTGCCCAGAAGGAATTTGAACAGACCCTGCAGGCCCATGCCAACTTCACCGACCGGATCAATCTCTATTATGTTTTGAAATCCTTCAATTTCTGTGATACAAAAGAGATGATTCGGTTCCGCCTCCGGCAGTCGGGGGGGGAAAATGGTATATTCTCCTATTTCACCTATCCGGCCCTCTGGGAAATCTACCGGACCTCGAATGGCTATCCCCGAAAGATTGTTCATCTCTGTCATCAAAGTCTCCTGATGATGATCATCCAGAATCGTTCCCGGGTCGGCCGGCGGCTGGTCCGGAGATGCGGCCGCAGATATGTTTATCGTTCGCCGCACATCCGATGGAAATGGACCTTTCCCGTGCTGACGCTTCTGCTGTTTACGGTACTGGGCGGCGGTATACTGGCCCGCAATGAGCTGGCCTCAGACACGATCCCCCCGGCAGCGGCAGTATCGGCCCTCCTGGATTCCCCGCCGGCAATGGATGAGAAAAAAACGGCTGAAACGCAATCCCCACCGGAACCGGTCTTGCCCGGCCCGCCGGAAGTGCTGGGACAGGTGACCATTCAACCCAGTGAAACCCTGGGAGGACTGATCAAAAACATCTACGGCAGTTATACCCGAGAGCTGCTGCAGTCGGTGATGGCCGTGAATCCGGAGGTGAGCAGCCCGGAACGGATATCCGTCGGACAGACGATTACCTTCCCGGCCGTTTCCCTGGCACCGGACGGACTGGTCCGGGGAGAATATCCGGTCCGGTTTCAGACTGCATCCTCGATGGGAGCCGCCTACCAGTCCCTCAGGGAATATGCGGCCCGCTGGGATATTCCGCTGCGGCTGATGCCGTTCTGGACACCGGAAGAGGGGCTGACGGTTGCACTGGTTCTGGATGAATGCTTTTCTGATGAAGAAAGTGCACGAAAACGGATCCGGGAACTGCAGCCGGATATGCCGGATATGCCGCAGGTTCTGAAGGACTGGGAGAAAGCGACAATTGTATTTGGAAAACCCTTCTGTCTGCAGGAATAAGCCGGAAGGGGGAGGGAGCCCGCAGTGCGGAAAAAACTGGGAGAACTTCTGGTGGAAGTCGGTCTGATTACTGCACAGCAGCTGGAACAGGCGATCACGGAACACCGGAAGGCGAAAATGAAGCTCGGCCAGTATCTGATCTGGCAGGGCATTCTGGATGAGATCCGGATGGTCGAAGTCCTTTCCCGGCAGTTGCGGCTGGATCGCTACTATTCGGACAGACATCCCCTGGATCCGGGGGTTTCACAACTGGTGGGGGTCGATTTTGTGCAGAAATATCAGGCTGCGCCGCTCCGGAAAGACGGAAATCTGCTCCTGATTGCCATGACGGACCCGCTGGATATTGAAGTCCTGGACAGGGTCGAAAATATGACGGGTTGTGAGGTCAAGGCCGTCATCTGCACGGAACAGGAACTGAACAACCTGCTGAAAAACCTGTACGGTGACACATCCGGCATCGGCGGGGTTCTGGATGATATTCAGTTCCGGAAAGACGCCGACGAAATCGAAGAGAAAGAAGGCGAAGATCTTCTCGATGTTTCCTCCCTCCAGGGAATGGCAGAGGGCGCACCCGTGGTACGGCTGGTAAATGAAATTCTTTCCCAGGCGGTACGGGAGGGGGCCAGCGATGTTCACATCAGTCCGGAAAAGGAGAGTCTCCACATCCGTTTCCGGATCGACGGTAAACTGCGGGATGTCCCTTCCCCCCAGAAGAATTACCACCTGCCCATCATTTCCCGGGTGAAGATTCTGGCCAATATGGATATCGCTACGATGCGGCTTCCCCAGGACGGCCGGTTCAGTGTAAAAATGAACCACAAGGAAATCAATATCCGGGCATCGACAATTCCGACCATCTATGGCGAGAATCTGGTACTCCGGCTGCTGGATACCAGCAGCGGCATTTTTTCTCTTGAGCAGCTTGGCATGTCCGAGGAAGAACGGGACAAGACCGAGGAGATGCTGGGGAAGCCCTACGGCATGTTTCTGAGTACCGGTCCGACGGGAAGCGGAAAGACGACCAGCCTCTATGCGATTCTGAAGCGGATTAATCAGCCGGATATCAATATCATTACACTGGAGGATCCGGTAGAATATCGGGTTGATACCATCCGGCAGACCCAGTTGAACCGGAAAGCCGGCATGACCTTTGCCAGCGGGATCCGTTCCATACTGCGGCAGGATCCGGATGTGATCATGGTGGGTGAGATCCGGGATTCCGAAACCGCAACCATCGCCGTTCAGGCTGCCCTGACCGGTCACCGTGTTCTGAGCACGCTCCATACCAACAACGCTGCGGGTGCCATCACCCGTTTTCTGGACATGGGCATCGCCCCTTTTCTCGTCTCTTCCGTGCTGCTGCTCTCCATTGCACAGCGTCTGGTCCGGAAGGTCTGTCCCTATTGCCGGGAACGCTATGATCCGCCGGATTCGCTGCTCAACTACTGGGGCGGTCTCTCCCGGAACGGCAGTACCTATTATCAGGCAAAAGGCTGCATTAACTGTCTGAATACCGGATACAAAGGCCGCACCGGTATTTTTGAGGTACTGGTCATCGATGAGATGGTGCAGGAAATGATTCTGCGGGGCAAATCGGCCCATGATATCACCCGCGCGACCCAGCAGGCGGGCAAGCTGCGAACCCTGCGGGAGAATGCAGCCCAGAAAATATGCAAAGGACTTACCACGTTTGAAGAGGCCGGTTCAGTGATCATGACCTGACCGGAGCGTTACCTGTGCTATGGCAAAATTTTCCTACCAGGCCATCACCGAAAGCGGTGCTACGGTTTCCGGTGTTCTTGAGGCCGAATCGAGTGATGCGGCAAGCAATGTGCTGTTACAGCAGGGATATATTCCCTCCCGGATCCGGAAACAGTGGCAGATTCCCGTCTCTTTTCAGTGGCGCCGGCTCCGAGGTGCGGGCAAGGGCATCAGTACACGGGAACTGATTCTCTTCACCCGGCAGTTCCGGACCATGATCCGTGCGGGTGTTCCCATGCGCGAACTTCTGGAGACCCTGAAGAGCCAGAGCGAAAATCCGAAGCTGAAACGCATCATCGACAGGATGGTACAGGATATCAGCCAGGGCGCCAGCTATTATGAAGCGTTCCGGAAACATCCGCATGTTTTTTCGCCGCTGTATGCCAGTATTATACAGGCAGGGGAAAAGACCGACGCCCTCGCGTCCGTTCTGGATCGGCTCATCTATATTATGGAACATGAAGAAAAAATCCGCTCGGAGGTGAAATCGGCACTCCGGTATCCCCTCTTTGTGATCATGTTCCTGATCTTCGCCTTTTTTGTGCTGCTGATTTTCGTTATTCCAAAATTTGTGAAGGTTTTTCAGATGCGGGGCATTGATCTGCCGCTGCCGACCCGGGTTTCTCTGCTCCTGTACCATTTTTTTCTGAACTACTGGTATATTGGGCTGTTTCTGGGGATTACGGGCACTGTCTTCCTGATCAGCTATTTCAGAACCGAACAGGGGCGTTATATGCGGGGAAAAATACTGCTCGGACTCCCGGTGTTCGGGTCACTGTTTGTCAAGGCATCCATGTCCCGTTTCGCCAGTCTCTTTTCAATTCTTCAGTTCAGCGGGGTTCCGGTGCTGGACGCGATAAAAATTCTTGCGACGACCATGGACAATACGGCTTTTTCCAGAGAGCTGGAGCAGATCGGAAAAAAAATTGAAGAAGGAAGCCCCATTTCAGCGCCACTCCGGTCCGCCCGGTATTTTACGCCGATGGTGGTCAATATGGTTTCCATTGGTGAAAAAACGGAAAAGCTGGATGAGATGCTGAAAGATATTGCCCAGCATTATGACACCGAAATTGAATATACCATGAAAGGAATTACCGAATCCATCGGACCGGTATTGACCATCGGCATTGCCTTTGTCATCGGTTTTTTCATGCTGGCAATCTTTCTGCCGATGTGGGACATGACAAAAACCCTCTGAACCGGCACGGTGGGTGGAAATATAATATCTTCAGGTGCATTTTATGAAAGATTCCAGTTACCATATCAGTCTTTATGTAATCGTCCCCGTGATTTTTGCCGGTTATGCCATGCTCTCTTCGATTATAGTCTACCGGCTGGTCCAGTACCGGTTTAAACATGATCTGCCCATTGAAAATCCTGTGGTGTGGCTGATTGTCGGCATCAGCGCCGTGGGTTTTTTGTGCGGACTGGCCATTGTGTGGGTAATCCTGCGGCCCCTGAAGGAGTTTATCCGCAATGCCCGGTCGATCCTGCCGGTGGAAGAACAGGCGGATGGCCCAGACAGCGGAAAAAGAAAAGAAGGCCAGCTGGAAGAATGGGACCGGTTGTTTAAACGGGTGACCAGTGTCCTTTCCATGGTGGACGCCAGGGAGCTTTTTCCGGAAATTATCACCAAGAGTGAAATCATGCGGGCGGTACTGAGCCAGATTACCAAGGTTGCGCCGACGGACTCAACCGTTCTGATTATCGGAGAAAGCGGAACAGGAAAAGAACTGGTGGCCACCAGCATCTACAAACAGAGCAACCGGCGGGACAAGCCCTTTATCAAACTCAACTGCGTGGCGGTGGCAAAAGAACTCTGGGAATCTGAACTCTTCGGGCATGAAAAAGGCGCGTTTACCGGAGCCACCAATCAGAAGCCGGGAAAATTTGAACTTGCCAACGGCGGAACCCTTTTTCTGGATGAGATTGGTGATATGCCGCTGGAGACCCAGGCAAAAATGCTCCGGGTTTTACAGGAACGTGAATTTGAACGGGTGGGGGGAACACGGACCATAAAGGTGGATGTCCGCTTTATTGCGGCAACCAACAAAGACCTGAAAAAGATGGTCGAAGAGGGAAAATTCAGGGAGGATCTCTTTTTCCGCCTCAATGTCTTTTATCTCAGCATTCCCCCTCTGCGGAAACGGCGGGAGGATATTCCTGTGCTGGCGGAATATTTCTGCAACAAGGCCCACCGGAAGGTCGGCCTCTCACCGGTTGTGCTGCAGATGCTCCGGGAAAATTCATCCTGGCCGGGCAATGTGCGTGAACTGCATAATGTAATCGAACGGGCCTCTGTCATGTGTGAAGGAGAGCAGATTGAACCCCGCCATCTGCCGGAGAATATTGCCGGTTCGGATATGTATTTCCCGTCGTCTCTGGAGGAACTGGGCAGTTCCTCTGTGGAGGAAGAGGAGGGGAATGGGGATGAGGGGGGCAACCATGACGGCGGAAAAGTATCTCTGGACAATCATCTGAAAAAGATTGAAAGGGCGATGATTCTGGAAGCTCTGCGGGAAACGGACGGCGTGCAGGTGAAAGCGGCCAAAATTCTGGGGATCAAGCAGAGGGCGCTGTGGCATCGGATCAAAAAGCACAATATCGATGCAAAAAGTTTCAAGGAGGAATCGGCTTGACCTGAATGAAGAGGACCGGTATTCTCATCCATACTGCTGCAATACAGCATCAGAAAGAAAAGGGTGAATCTTCAAATTATGGAGGTTTTCCTACATATTTTGTAGGAAACTGCCGTGTGTGTCAGTGTCTTAAGTTAAGAGTGTTTAGCCGCAAGCATCTTAAAAGACTTGTTAAAAAATGGCTATAACTTTTTTCAACCCTTTTCTGCAGATTTGTGGTATGCTTTATGCAGAAAGCAAAGGTTAGAATAACGTTAATTATGGTGATGCCGCTGTTGGCTTTCAAATACAGTTATTACAATCATAATATATACGACATGAACCAGTGACGACGAACGGGGGGGAATCATGAAAAGACAGAAACAAATCTTAAACAGCGAAGAGGGCTTCACTCTGATCGAACTGATCGCGGTCCTCATCATTCTGGGGATTCTGGCTGCTGTCGCTGTTCCCAGATATTTTGATGTATCGGATGAAGCACGGACCCGGGCCTTCGAAAGTGCCATATCGCAGGCCAAATCCCTCTGCTCTCTGGCATATGGGAAAGCGGCCCTGGACAAAAGCGGAGAACCGACCGCTAACGATGTAATGACGGCCCTGATAGGACCGGACGGTTCACCGCCGCCGATTGAAGGGGATTTTACTTTCACCTTTAATCAGGTAGGTTCCTCGTCGAACGGGGGCGAAGGAAATGGTGGCATTGAAATTACAGTAACAGGAAAAGCGGATACGCCTTTTGATGGACACAGTCTGACAGAAACGTGGTTTTTGCCGTAAGCATATTTTCTTTACAACCGTTTCGGCTTCCGGATGCCGGAAAATACCGTCTGATTCCATCAGAAAAAGGGGGAAAAGTCCCCCTTTTTTTGTTGATGTCCTGCGCTTCTTTCAGCTCATCAGCGGATTTTTTTTGATTTTCATCGTGTAAATGATTATTTTATGATAGTAAAAGCTGTTGCCAGGGAAGTTCTGTAAATTTCAATCCCGTCTGCCTTCTCTTCATCTGAATTCATCCACACCTTCCGCTGGTAAATAACGGTATGCGCATACACCAGGGGGAGAACCTGTTCGATGATCTGCGGAATCAAATACAGAAAATACAAAGCCGGCTATACCCTGTTTGAGGTGCTGGCTGTTCTGCTTCTGATCGGCATCATCTCCACACTGGTCATGAGCCGTGACAGTATGTTCCACGGCAGTTTGAAAAGCGAAGCGGAAGTGATGAAAGCCCATTTGCGCTATGTACAGTATCTGGCGCTGTCGAATGATCTTCATGGGTGGCGGCTGGAATTCAATGAAAACTCCTATACCCTGTTCAGAAATAATTCGAGCGGCACGATAAAACTTCCCAATGAAACTTCTGCAACCCATGTGCTTCCACCGGGGGTTCAGGTCAGGGTCTTTTCGGCAGAGGAAAATACCCAGGATCAGATTGAATATGACCGGTGGGGAAGTCCGAAAAGCAACACCGCTTATACGGTGGAACTGACCGATACACAGTCCGGAAAGACGGAAACATTTTCCGTTGCAAAAGATACAGGCTTCATCCCATGAAACACCTTCTCTGGAATCATACAGGATTTACGCTCATAGAAATGATAGCGGCCCTTTTGGTTTCAGCCTTTCTGGGAGCGATGATGTTCGCCTATTTCAACTCTGCCCTGAACCAGAGTGGCTTTTCCGTTCACAGAATGCAGCGCAGTTTTGAACTCCATACAGCAATGGAGAATATCACTTCTGATTACGAGATGATATACGGGCAGGAGGAGCATCCCGGCTGGATGCCCCTGACATCCTATGCGGCAGGGGATATCATTCAGGCGACGATCCCGACAGGTCACCTTTACCTCTGTATTCAGGACGGTACCAGCGGAGAGACAGAGCCGGACTGGCCCATGCCGGACGGCGCGGAAGTTTCCGATGGATCGGTCACATGGATGGAGCACAAGGGGGAGCTGGATACGCTGCTGACCAGGCTGTATACCATTGAAAGTGACGGAAGTCAGAATAATAACAATGACATCAACAGGTATGTCTACGGAACCTATGGGGTCGTGGACGCCCGGTATATAAAATTTGTGAATAATTTTGAAGTCTCCGCAGAGCCGGATGGACCGGAAACGCTGCTCAAGATCATCATCAGGAATGAACTGGGCGAATCATTGACCGGTCTGTTTGCAACATCCTACTGACAGGGTGGATAATGCCATGAAACCGACAGAACTGAATCAGAAAGGGTTTTCCCTGGTCGAGCTGATTGCCGCATTGATCCTGATGGGATTTGTGGGGGCAATCGCCGGTATGGGGATTGTCCAGATCATGGACGGGTTCATGTTCCTGCAGAGCAACACGGAGACGGTTCAGAAGGGGCAGATCGCCATGTCGCGTATCGTGAAGGAATTTCAGGAAATCCGGTATATTCCCGACACGCCTTCTCCCACCGGCATCTTCATACGCTATTCGCGTTCGCCGGTAAACCCTGCCGATCTCCGTACACTGGCCTACAGCAGCGACGCGGGAACCCTAACGCTGGATGGGGAAATCCTTGTGGATAATGTCCATCAGTTCAGCCTGGATTACTATGAAACCTATGATGCCCTTCCCCCGTCTCCGACTGATCCGGCCGGCGGTTTCACAGAGAATGCCAGACTGATTGAAATTCGCCTGGAGATGGAAGGACCGGACAGTACTGTCGCGGCATTCACGAACCGGGTTTTTCTCCGGAATCTGGAGTCGTAGCGATGAAACGGATTCTTACATCAAAAGGAACGGTTTTTCTTACCTTGATCGCTACCATGACCATTCTGTCGGCCCTGAGCGCTGCCATGCTGTCGATGACGACATCATCGATTTACACAGAGTTGAATGCCAACAGTTTCAACAGGACCTACTATCTGGCGGAAGCCGGGGTTCGCTTTGCCCGTCTCAACAGTTTCCCCCGGGACAGTTACTATACGGCTGTCCAGAAAACGGACGGACAGTTTTTTCTTGTGCAGGATCCACCGCCCCCCGCTACCCCCTTTCCGGTCAGCACAGCCGGTTTCCGTCTTGCGGTAACGGAATGCGGTATTACTTCCACAGGCATCGTCAAGGAAAATACCTCTCTGGAAGTGACGCGGACGGTGGCTGCCCGCAATGTGGAAGGGATGGAGAGCTGCTGGTCATTTGATGAACCGGGAACATTGGCCCAGGACAATTGCGGCGACAGTGCGGCGATCCTGAACGGGCCTGTGTGGCAGTGTGACGGGCAAGTTGCGGGTGCGATCGCTTTTTCCGGGGGGGATTCCATGGAAACAACCTATCTTCCGGTCTGCAAAATCGGAAACGGCGCATCCTTTACCATCGCTTTCTGGGCCCGTCCCGCGCCGGGTATGAATAACGGAATTGTACTCGGTGCAGGAGATGCTGTCGGACGTATGGCGGTCGGTATCGAGGACGGGAAATGGATGTGGGCCTATGGCGACCGCAAAGACAGTGAAATTCCGGTTGTCTATGACAAATGGCAGTATGTCATCGTCATCCATGATGCTGTCAGTGGTGTCATACGAATGTATGTGGAAGACTGTTCTGGGGCCTTGCCGTTCGAATATGAGTTCAATTATCTGGCGTCCGGCGGAAGTGCGTCATTTCCCCTTGAATCCCATGCGCTTTTTATTGGCGCCGAAAATATCAGCGGTACACCGGGCGGTGGCTTTATCGGAGATATTGATGAAATTCTGATCTCTCCCCAGGTGGAAGATATTGAACAGTTAAAGCCGGAATGTGTTTCGCAGCAGATGGTCGCTTCCTATTCCCTTGACGCGCCGCCATCGGATAATGTCATTATCGATGAAGGCGTACTTCCCCCCGATGCCGATGGGACGCTGTTCGGTACAGGGCCGGGTGCAGTCGAAAACCGGTTCAACTGTGCCGGAAAGGCACTGCAGTTCAACGGCGACGATTATATCGAAGGCGATCAGCAGATTCTGAATGGCTATCCCTTCACGCTCAGCGGCTGGATCAGGATCGACAATGTTCAGAATGAAAACCGGGTCATCTTGGGGCTTGTGGACAAGGATCGGATCGATGTTCAATATGGAATTTATGTGGATGACAGCAGCCATGTCTGTATCCTTGGACGGAATCCCGGAATCCATTTTTCCTGCAGTTCCAGCTTTCCTCCGCTGAATGACGGCAACTGGCATTTGATCACAGGAGTTTTTGCAGGTGCAGGAGACCGAAGACTCTATCTGGATGGCGAACTCGTTACCTCACATGATACGAATGTGTCATTTTCAAGTGAGGTAGATCGATGGGCTATCGGCAGGTGGGGAGACAGTTCGCCGGGATCCTATTTCGTCGGCGCAATCGATGATGTGGCTGTCTATGACCGCATCCTCACAGAAGAAGAAATTCTGCAGATGTCGCAGGATATTCCGTAGCAGATCAATGACCGAATCCACGAATGCGGCAGAAAAACTGCCGCCCCCGGCCATCCTCGCTCCGGCCGGAGACCGGGAGGCATTTCTGGCCGCAGTTGCCGCCGGTGCCGATGCCGTTTACTGCGGGTTGAAGCAGTATTCCGCCCGGATGCAGGCCCGTAATTTTTCTCTGGAGGAACTGGCTGCTCTGACCCGGCTCGCCCATGAACGGAATGTTCAGGTCTATGTCACGCTCAATACACTGCTGAAACCGGACGATCTGAACCGGGCCGCCCGGCTGGTGGATCAGCTTGAACACGGTGTAAAGCCGGATGCGCTGATCGTTCAGGATCTGGGCATGGCGCAGATTGCACGGCAGACAGGTTTTTCCGGCGAACTCCATCTTTCCACCCTGACCAATGTCAGCTTTGGCGCGGCCCTGGATGCGGTACAGCATCTCAAAGACTGCGGTGTCCGGCGGGTGGTTCTTCCCAGAGAGTTGACCATCGATGAAATCCGGCAGGTGGATCAGGTTTGTCCGGAAGATTTTACCCTGGAGGTCTTTATTCATGGCGCCCTCTGCTATGGTGTATCCGGCAGATGCTATTGGAGCAGTTATCTGGGCGGAAAAAGCGGGCTCCGGGGCCGGTGCGTCCAGCCCTGCCGGCGGCAGTACAAAGAGGGATCGTCTGCGGAACGCTTCTTTTCCTGTCAGGATCTGAGCCTGGATGTGCTGGTCAAGGTGCTGAAGACGGTTCCGAAGGTGAGAACCTGGAAGATCGAAGGGCGGAAGAAAAGCGCCCATTACGTCTACTATACCGTTTCCGCCTATAAACTGCTGCGGGATCAGGGGCATGATCCTGCCATGAAAAAGACCGCCCTGGGATTTCTGGAGCAGGCGCTGGGACGTAGCGGAACCCATTATCATTTTCTTTCCCAGCGGCCCCGGAATCCAGTGGATACCGAGCGTCAGACCGGTTCCGGCCTACTGATCGGTGCGGTCAAGGGAACCCGGCAGAAGCCGTTTCTCAGTCCCCGGGAGACACTGCTGCCGGGGGATCTGCTCCGGATCGGCTATGAAGATCAGGCCGGGCATACAACCTACCGTGTGACGCGGGCTGTTCCCAGAAACGGACAGTTTTCTCTGAGCCGTGCCTCCCGCCGGCCGCTGCCGAAGCATGCGCCGGTTTTTCTGATCGACCGCCGGGAACCGGAACTTCAGGAGCAGCTTGCCGAACTGGAATCCGCCTTGACCCACTTTGATAGTCCTGAGATTTCAGATTCACAGTTTCAGGTCCATCTGCCCCGGCCCTGCCAGAGTTCTCCGGGTTCGACCGATCTGCAGGTTACGCGGCTGCCCCGGAAGAAAAGCAGCCGTCAGGAAACCGGTATCTGGCTTTCCGAAGAGAGTATGGATCGGGCCACATCGTCACAGATGCCGGCAAACTGGTGGTGGCTGCCGCCGGTGGTCTGGCCGGATGAGGAAGACGTCTGGCGGGACAGAATTACGGCGGTTCGCAACCGTGGCGCACACCGGTTTGTTCTCAATATGCCGTGGCAGATCACATGGTTCAGGGATGCCGATGCGCTGGACCTCTGGGCAGGACCGTTCTGCAATATCGCCAATCCTCTGGCACTGCAGACACTTCTGGAGATGGGATTCACGGGAGCGGTCGTCAGCCCGGAACTGGGGCAGGAGGATTATCTCAAACTGCCGGCGCACAGCCCGCTTCCGCTGGGCATTGTTCTCACAGGAAACTGGCCCCTCTGCATCACCCGGAGTATGACAGAATCTGTATCCCCTGAAAAAACCTTTGTCAGCCCCAGAGGCGAAGTCGGGTGGATGGTTCAGCATGGCGGGGATCGCTGGCTGTATCCCAACTGGCCTCTGGATCTGACGCCATTCCGGGAGCCTGTTGTGCAGGCCGGATATACGCTTCTGATTCAACTGTCTGAACCCTTTCCGGCAGGTGTTCATGCCAAGAACCGGCCCGGCCTCTGGAACTGGCGTCTGGATCTCTCCTGACCGTACCGGCCTCCCTGTTTTTTCTTGAAAATATTTCATGAAATCATTACACTGGTCCCCGCCTGTCTGAACATTACCGTATCACTGTACCGTTACAGGCGCAGAGAAGAAATCCGGCCCGGGTCCGGCGAAGGAAATGTCAGACGTCATGTTCAACGTCCGACAGGACATCCGTGACCCATACGGTTCGGGAGATTCCTGCTGCCGCCCGTGAACGGGCGCAGTCCGGTCGTGAAGCGGTCAAGAACGTCGGGTTGTATTCATGTTTCTGCGGACGCCAGTGGTGTTTTCCCTGTCAAAAAGAGATAGCCATGATTGTCACATGTGAAAACTGCAGTACCGCTTTCCATCTCGATGATCACCTGATCAAGAAGAGCGGAACCAGACTCCGTTGTTCCAGCTGTAAGCACGTCTTTACCGCTCATGCGACCCCGCCGCCTCCTGAGCCGGTTTCACCTGCCGCCGTTCCGGAGAGCAGACCGGTCATCAAAACAGACACCGAAGAAAAGAAAATGATGGCCGGTGATGACGGCACGACAACCATTGTCGATTTTTCGGAAGAGGTTTTTGAATCGGTCGAGCAGCTCAGCCCCCAGTATGTAGACATGGGGCTCATCGGTGAAGGCGGCATGGGAGAAGTGAAACTGGCACGGGATACCCAGCTCCTGCGGAAGGTCGCCATCAAATCCCTGAAAAAGGATGCACTTTCTCCGGCCACGCTGAGTTATTTTCTCCGGGAAGCCCAGATTACGGCACAGCTGGATCATCCCAACATTGTTCCGCTGTATACCGTGAAACAGCCGGAGAACAATGAGCAGACGGTCTCCTTTGTCATGAAACTCGTCAAAGGACAGACGCTCGGCGACATTATCCAGAAGGCAAGAAATAGTTACAAAGAGAATCCAAAGGCCGAACTGCCCCCGGATCTGGATCTCAATGCCCGCCTCGGTTATTTTCTGAAGGCCTGTGACGGCATGATCTATGCCCACCGGAAAGAGGTGATTCACCGGGATCTGAAACCATCCAATATTATGATCGGGGATTTTGGCGAGGTCTATGTCATGGACTGGGGCATTGCCAAAATGGTCCGGGAGATACCGGAAACGCTGTTCGGCATTCAGAAGGTGGCTGCCCGGCGGCGGGATATCTATCTCGGCGGAACCGAGGTCGGAAGTGTGGTGGGAACGCCGGGGTATATTTCTCCCGAACAGGTCCAGGGCCTGCCGGATGTGGGGCCTCCCAGTGATCTGTTCTCTCTGGGGGTCATCCTCTATGAACTGACGACGCTCAAACCGGGCCGTCCCGGTGCTATGGACAAAAAACTGGAATGGGCACAAACCGGCAGCATTAACAAGATGGTTCACATGCTGCCGGACAGGAAGATCGATGCCGAACTGCAGGCGATCATCCGGAAGGCGACGGCATCCGATCCCAGAGAGCGGTATCCGAGTGTTTCGGCCCTGGCCGAGGAGGTGCGGCGGTATCTCCGGGGAGACGAAGTATCGGTGCTGCCCGATACCCTTCCCCGGAAAATGTGGCGCTGGATGAACAAGCACCGGGCTTTGACGGCCATTCTGGTGCTGTCGGTTCTGCTGATTTCCTCGACCATCACCATCGGAACCCTCATCCGGGAGCGGGCCAACATGAAGGCGGCCCAGATCCGGGAAAAGAAGCTGACCCATCTGCTGACCAAGGTCGCCCGGCAGGGGCACTATATTGATACCCGGTTCATTCGGCTGGAAGAAATTCTGGCTGCGCTGGCTAGTGATGCCATGTACCTGATTGAAAATGCCCCTCCGAACCAGGAACCGATCTACTG
>JBEPXL010000030.1:0-14361 GCA_041641935.1 Desulfobacteraceae bacterium
TCCCGTCCGACGACAATGTGAAAGGTGACCGGATCCCGCGTCACGCAGGAGTATGTTTGTGAAGAAAATCCAGTTGATGTGTCTGCTTTTTTTCCTGCTCTGCCTGTACCCGGCGACGGGAACGGCGAAACTGCCTGCTTCATCACAACCGCTGACTGTCGCCTATGCCACGGACATTCCCCCCTACTTTTTTCAGGACGGAGACGGAACGCCCCGGGGGCTGATCATCGATCTCTGGCAGCTCTGGTCCGAAAAAACCGGCATTCCGGTCCGGTTCAGCGGCGGCTCCTGGCTGGAAACCCTGGAAATGGTCATGATGGGGCAGGCCGATATCCACGGCGGACTGTACGATTCACCGGAACGGCGGGAACTTTTCGATTTTGCCTCTCCCGTCTACGCCGTAAACGGAAACTTTTTCTTCCATGAAACCCTCACCGACATTTCCTCTCTGCAGGATTTACTGCCCTACCGGATCGGGGTGCGCCAGGGGACGGTGTATGAACAGTACCTGAATGAACAGCTGCCCGGCGCGGAGGTGGTTTCCTACCCCACGGCGGAAGAACTCATCAAAGCGGTAGCGGCGGACCGGCTTCGTGTCTTTGTCCTTTCAGTCGGCGACGCCCTTTACTACCTCAAACAGAACAATCTGTTCAACAGGTTCCGGTTCTACCCGCACCGGCCTCTGGTCAGCCGGAATGTCTATGCCGCCGTACCGAAAGGACATCCCGCCCTCGTGGAAACGATTCAGGCGGGCATGGCGCAGATTACCCCCGAAGAACGGGCGGCCATCGAACGGAAATGGTTTGACCGGACCACCGTCAGTACATCCGATACCTTGATCATCACTATGGACAGCAATTTTCCGCCCTTTACCTTTCTCAATGCCGAAGGCCGTCCCGCCGGGATTCTGGTCGATATCTGGCGGCTGTGGAGCAAAAAGACCGGTCAGCGGGTCGAATTTCTGGCCTCCGGATGGGAAGAGACCCTGAATGCGCTTCGAAACGGTGTCGCGGATATACACTCCGGTCTGTTTCACACCGACAGGCGGGAACGCTGGCTCGCCTTTTCCCGCCCCATCTATGAAATGGGAATCAGCCTCTTCTTCCGGGCCGGCAATACCGGTCCGACGCTGGAAATCCTTTCCGGCCAGAAGGTCGGTGCGGTGCAGGGAACCTACCAGGAAGAGTATCTCCGGGAACAGTATCCGCAGTTGGAAGTCATTCCCTTCGAGGATACCGACGACATGATCCTGGCGGCCCGTGACGGTGCCATCGCGGCTTTTATCGGAGAAACCGTTCCGGTCAGAAATTTTCTGAGGCTTCTGGGCCTGTCGGGGGAATTCGATACCGGCAGTCAGGAACTCTATCACAAATCGCTCCATGCTGCCGTACCGGCGGATCAGACGCCGCTGCTCAAACTGATCCAGACCGGATTCGACGCCATTTCCATTGCAGAACTGGAGCAGATTGAACAGCGGTGGATCGGTGATCCTGCGGAACGCTACTATAAGCGACGCAGCGGCCCGGTCCGGCTGACGAAAGAAGAGCAGGAATGGCTCCGAGCGCATCCGACCCTCCGGTTCGGTGTTGCATCCAGCCAGGCCCCGATGACCTTTCTCGACAGGGAAGGCGTGTTTCACGGGGTTTGTGCCGATTTTATCCGGCTGCTCGCGGAACGGCTCGATGTACGCATCGAACCGGTGTTTCTCTCCCCTGCGGAGCGGATGGAACAGCTCCGGAACGGGTCCGTCGATTTCATCACCGGCAATCCGGCGGAAGAGACGGCGGAAGACATTCTGACGACCCTGCCTTTTGTGCGCGTTCCGACAGTGCTGATCAACCGGGTCGAGGCCCCTTTTGTCAACCGCCTTCCGGAACTGGCCGGATTATCGGTCGCCGTGGATGCGCCCCTGCTGGCGCGTCTCCGGTCTGACTTCCCGGCGATCCGTTTCCAGCCGTTCACAGTTCCCCTGGAAGCCCTGCAGGCGGTCTCTTCGGGAGAAATGGATGCCTATGTCGGCAATCTGCTGCGGGTGACCTATCTGATCCAGAAACACCGGCTTTCCAATCTGAAAATCGGCACCTCGACCGCCTATCCCGAAAAGCCGCTCCGGTATTATGTGCACCGGGATCAGCGGATTCTGGCAGATATCCTCGACAGGACACTGGAGACGCTTCCCCGGCAGGAACAGCAGGCGGTTCTTCAGCGCTGGATGGCGGTCCCCGTAGAACAGGAGATCGACTGGTCCTACATCCGCCGGCTTCTGTTCTGGGTCATCCTCGGTTCGGTCACGATTCTGGGGCTGATTCTTTTATGGAACCGGCGGCTGGCCCGGGAAATCCGGGAGCGCCACCGGGTGGAACAGAATCTCCGGGAGAGTGAAAAGAAATTCCGTACCATTTTCAACAAGCTCGGAGACGCCATCTTTATTCATACCCGGGACGCCGTCTTTCTCGAAGTCAACGACATCGCCTGCAGACAACTCGGCTACACCCGGGAAGAACTGCTGCAGGCCGGTCCTTCCGCCGTGGTGAGAGAGGATTATGCTCCGCTGATTGTCGAGAAAATACGGGCGGTTCTGAAGCAGGGGGAGATCATTTTCGAGTCGGTCCATGTGACCCGTAGCGGCCGGGCCTTTCCCACGGAAGTGCTTGCCCGGCTGATCGACTATGAAGGAGAACAGGCCATTCTTTCGGTCGCCCGGGATATCACCGAACGGAAGAAGACCGAAGCCGCTCTCAAAAAGAGTGAGGCCCTGCTGAACGTAAGCCAGAAAATCGCCCGCCTTGGCGGATGGGAAGTGGATTTGCATAATCAGGATATTTTCTGGACGGATGAACTGTACCGGATCGCCGAACTGCCCCTCTCTTACAAGGCGGATATTGAAAGTGCAATTTCATTCTATGCGCCGGAATATCAGGAAAAGATCCGGGAGGTCATCAGCAGGAGCATGGAAACCGGAGCGCCTTTTGACATTGATGCGGAATTTATCACAGCCACGGGAAACCGGCGCTGGGTTCGCGTAATGGGGGAAACCCATCTGGAGAACGGACGACCGGTAAAGCTCTCCGGCACATTTCACGATATTACCGACCGGAAACGGATCGAGGAGGAACTGATCCAGGCCCGGATCGAAGCCGAAAACGCCAGCCGGACCAAAAGCGACTTTCTGGCCCGGATGAGTCATGAAATCCGGACCCCCATGAATGCCATCATCGGCATGACCCATCTGGTGATGCAGACGGATCTCAGTGACAAACAGCTCGACTACATGGACAAGATCCAGACCTCGGCCCATTCCCTCCTCGGCATTATCAACGATATCCTCGACTTTTCCAGAATCGAGGCCGGAAAGCTGGAAATGGAATCCATCCGGTTCAATCTGGAAGCGGTGCTGGAGAATATCACCGCCATGGTGGAAATGAAGGCGGCGGAAAAGGGAATCGAACTTCTCGTCTCCACCCGTCCCGATGTGCCGCCCTATCTGACCGGCGATCCGCTCCGTCTGGAACAGGTGCTCATCAATCTGGTCAACAACGCCATCAAGTTTACCGAGGCGGGGGAAGTATTTCTTCATGTCGAACCGATGCGGCAGGAGGATAAGCAGGCAAACCTGCGGTTCACCGTCCGGGATACCGGCATCGGCATGGATCCGGAACAGATGGCGCGGCTCTTTCAGCCGTTTTCCCAGGCCGATGAATCGACCACCCGCCGGTACGGCGGCAGCGGGCTGGGGCTCAGCATCTGCAAACGGCTGGTCGAACTGATGAAGGGGAATATTCAGGTGGAAAGCACCCCCGGCAGCGGCAGCACCTTCACCTTTACAGCGCTCTTCGGGATCGCCGCACCGCCCGAAAAGGCGGATATTCCGTTGAAACCGTCGGTGGAACTGCAGGGAACACGGGTGCTGGTGGTGGATGACAACGAAACCGCCCGCCATATCCTGCAGACCTACCTCCGGTCCTTCTCCTTCGAGGTGGTCTGTGTCGATTCCGGTGAAGCCGCGCTTCGGGAATTGGACAGCCCTGCCGGTGGCCGGCCCTATGAACTGGTGCTGGTCGACTGGAAAATGCCGGGTATCAACGGCATCGAAACCGCCTGCCGGATCAAAAGCGATTTCCGTCTCTCCAGCACCCCGACCGTGATCATGGTCACCGCCTACGGCCGGGAAGAGGTAATCCGGAAGGCGAATCATATATGTCAGCGGGACTGCCTGGACGGGTTTCTGATCAAGCCGGTGAGCCAGTCGGTGCTGTTCAACACCATCATGGATATCTTCGGGACTGCAGCCGAGCCCCGGCAGCTGCCGCCGCGCAGAAATTCCCGGACCGATGCGGAGCCGGAACGTTTCGACGGCGCAGAGATTCTCCTGGTGGAAGACAATGCCATCAATCAGCGGGTGGCCCTGGAACTGCTGAAAAAGGCGGGATGCAGGGTAACGGTGGCCGCAAACGGCGCCGAGGCTGTGGAGAAAGTATCCGGGCAGGAATTCGATGCGGTCCTGATGGACATCCAGATGCCGGTACTCGACGGATATGAGGCGACCCGGAAGATCCGCGGGGAACTGCACAGAACCCGGCTGCCGATCATCGCCATGACCGCTTTTGCCACCACCGGCGAACGGGAAAAATGTCTTGCGGCAGGGATGGATGATCATCTGACCAAACCCATCGATCTGCAGAAGCTGTTTGCAACCCTCCACCGCCATATCGACAGGGCGGACAGGGAACCGCCGGTTCCGGAGACGGATTCCCCTGCCCCGGCGGACAACAACGGAACGGCTCCGATTGATACGGCATCAGCCCTGGACCGGATCGGCGGAAACGAGACGGTCTACCGGGATATTCTGGCGGCATTCGTGGAAGAACATGCCGGCACGACCGGGGAAATCCGGGAGGCACTGACCAGTGAAGATCATGAACGGCTGAAGCAGCTGATACATACGATCAAGGGCGTCGCCGGAAATATCGGTGCCGGCGGTCTTTCCTCCGCCGCCCGTGAACTGGAAACGGCCATTCAGGAAAAGAAACCCGTCGCCCCCCTGATGGACCGGTTTGACCGCCAGCTGACCGATGTGCTGGGGTACATCGAAACCCTGCAGAGAAATGAAATCCAGACCATTCAGTGAACACTGCAGACGCGGTACTCAGGATCAGCCGCGTCTGACAGCCAGAGAAGGAATATCAGGGAAGAAAGCACGCGGGACTACGGCAGCGGGAGAATCCGGACTGCTTCTCCCGGCACGGAAGGGGGGGCATATGCGACAGCGCCATCATTTTCCGCCACATACTGCACAAGGGCCTCGACGGTGTCGAAGGACGGAGGGGCCTGGGCCTTGCCGGTAAAGATCATCTTTTTCCAGTAGTTGGTAAACTGGGACGGCGTTTTTCCCACATACTGCCGGAGAAAGGTTTCATGAATGTCTCCTCCGTCCAGTATGGCGAAATGGACCGGCTTGTTGTTGTCCCACAGGGTTTTCTGCCCCAGAAAGATCTGCCGGATGTCCTCCTCCGAAAGGTCCGTCTCCGGCACATTTTTATGGGCGATCATCACGACAGCGGGTTCGTCTGCGAACAGATCACCGGTGCCGGATACCATCCACCAGACGCACAGAATAACAAGGATGAGGAAAGAAAAATAGATTCGACCGTTCATAGAGGGGCTCCTTTCCACCGGGCACCGGGTCCGCCGGGTTTAAAAGTTGAATGTCACCTTGGCGGCAAAGAGATACCAGTCTTCTTCGTACCCGTCCGGGTTCTCCTGGGGCAGCAGGAGTGCTGCGCCGTCGATGCGGTGTCCCTCCAGTTTCACCAGCCAGTTCGGGTTGATATCAAACCGGGCGGTCAGGGCAAAGTCTTTCTGCCAGGCCTGATAATCGCGCAGACCCCGTGCTTCCAGTTCTTCTCCGTCCGGATCATCCTCATCCCCCAGATATACGGAATAATAGGTTCCCATTTCCAGCCAGTCGGTAAACCGGTAGGCGGCGCTGATATAAAACCCTTCGGGGTCTGTTTCGATCCGCCGGGGGAAGCCGGTAATGCTGCTCTTCCGTTTCATGTCCATATGCTCAACCGCAAGGATCAGATTTTCATAGATGAACTCCACTGAATAGACGACGGTATAAAATTCATCGAGCACATCCTTCGCCGGCAGCCCCGGCGGTACATTCGGCCCCAGGGGAATGGTCAGGCGAATATCGGTTTCATTGTCGGTGGTTTTGTAGCCTGTGATTCCGAACCGGATTCCCGCTTCCGGAAAATGCCACTGAATTCCGCCGTTATAGACTGTCCCCAGATCCGAGTCCACAAATTCCAGGAAGCCCGAACTCTCGGCCTGAAGCGCAATCCCGCCGTCCTCATCGATCTCGCCGGTTCCGACCATTGCCTGGTAGGAGATGACGCCAAATTTCTCAAGGGAAATATCACCGTAAAGCCCCACACCTTTGATCCGGCTGAAAAAATCCCGCTGGTATTCGTTGTAGACACTCTGGGGCAGCAGAATGCTGGTCCGGAGCATATCGAAATCGCGGATTTCATTGTACAGACCAAGGACACCCCGCATGATACCGGCCCGGACCCCGAGCCAGTCCCGCCAGCGGTAATCCCCGTAAGCCCAGTCGATCACGACCTCGTCATTCCCGATCTCCCCCTGGTCCCGCGCAAAGAGCTGGATTCCGACCCGGAGCTGGCTCGTAATATTCGTGCTGAAATTGATACCGGCCTCATTGAACTGGAAACTTCCGTCTTCGGTATCGGCCAGAAAATTATTGTCTTCCGCATGGAGATATCCCTGGGAAACAAAGCCGTGAACGGCAATATCCTGCATCTCAAATGACAGGACAGGCGCGGCGGTCAGCGGAACCAGGAGGAAGGCCAGAAAAGCGATCCACTTTCTCATCGTCGGTTTACTCCCTGATTTTGTGGGTTCAATACCGGCAGGAGTTTTTCGGAACCGATCCGGGGGGCGTTCCTCTTTCCGGCCAGCCGGATCCGGCGGCGAAGCTGCCCGCCCCGGAGCAGGGCGGTCAGTTCTTCCACCACGTCCGTCATGATCTCCACCTGCGCCGCCAGGGTTTCGGCCGCTCCCGCAGACTGATGGGCGGTGTCGGTATTGCGCTGCACCACCTGATCGATGCGGGCGACGGTCTGATTGATTTCCTCGATACCGGCGGCCTGTTCACGGGATGAAGCCTGTATCTGTTCTGTCAGCGTACGGATTTTTCCCGAAATTTCCACATTTTCCTGGAAGGCCTCCCGGGTGGCCGCGGTCAGTGCGTTGCCGTTATGAACGGCATTGAGGGTATTGTCGAGCAGCGTGCCGGTATTTTCCGCCGCGGTGGAGACCCGCATCGCCAGGCTCCGGACCTCGTCGGCCACCACCGCGAACCCGGCCCCGGCCTCTCCGGCCCGTGCCGCTTCCACGGCCGCATTGAGCGCCAGAAGATTGGTCTGGAAGGCGACATCATTGATCAGCTGAATTATTTTTTCGGTTTCCCGGCTGGAGGTGGTGATCTCTTCCATTGCCGCCACCAGACGGACCATCTGATCGTTGACCTGTTCCACAATCTGCGAGGCCCGCTCGGTCATTGCCCTGGCTTCTCCGGCGTATTCCGCGTTCTGCCGGGTCATGGCCGTCAGTTCTTCGATGGAAGACGATGTCTCCTGAAGACTGGATGCCTGCTCGGATGCGCCGTCGGCCAGGGAACTGCTGCTGGCGGAACCGCTCCGGGCAGCCTCGGAAATTTCGCGGTTCACCAGCCGCAGACGGTTGACCGCCCCTTCGATGGGCCGGACAATCATCCGCCGGGTCACCAGCCAGATCGTCCCCAGTGAGACGATCAGGACAACAGCGAAGACGGAAAGATTGTACACCTGCTGCTGCCTGAAAAAGCGGGCCGCCATGTCGATTTCCTGCTCCAGATCGTCCGAAATGCCGTTTGATAAAAGTTTGAGGCGCCCCAGGAGCGTCTGCCAGGTTCCGGCCAGTTGTTTTACCTGCTGCATCACCGCCGTATCCGCGCCGTTGGCCGCAGCGCGGGCGTAGATCGTTCCGGCATTCCGCGTAAACCGGTCCAGATCCGCCAGCAACTGCCGTGCCTCTTTTCTGCGAAGTTCACTCAGGCCCTTCAGGCCGAGAAACAACTGGAGATCTTCCCGGACGGCTTCAAATTCCGCAGCGGCATTGTCGATCATGGCGGATTCGCCGGTCATGACCGCATCTTCATAGAATTTCACCTGCTTCTCGAATCCCGACAGCGCATCATACGTGACACTGGCCGCCGGAAACAGGGTGGAGGAAATATGTTCCATGCCGTCTCTCATACGGATCGCCATCAACTCGACCAGGATGACGGAAAAGACATATCCGGCCAGCAGTATCAGCACACTGAGCCACACCTTCAGGGAGATGGAAAAAGATATTCGTTTCATACCGTCAACCTTTATTCGGGAAGAAAAAAAAAGCAACCGTTATCATCTGTTGTGATGAAAAAAAGATGAGACATAACTGCGGTCGGAACAGAAGTAACTAGAAAACCATCACTGATGTGCCGGGGAAAAAATAGGAATTTTTTCACAGACTGCCGGAAAGCCTGCGGATGCTTTCAATTTGATCGGATCGGCCTCTCTGTGGTATAGGTTCCCCGATCCGGCTCCCACCGGTTTGACAGCCGTTCTGGACGGTTTTACCTTGTTTCTGATCCAGTAACCATAAAACGGAATCAAAATAAAAATCATGATGTTATACTTGCATCGAAAACACGTTGCGGGTCCGGAGCAAAAACCGGTTTCCGGCCGGATCCGGTATCCCGCTTCTGTTATGCTGCAGAAAGTGATACCGGAAATGCCGTACGTCCTTTTTATACTGTTTCCCCTGATCGGGATATTCCTCTCCATTCCCGCCACAGCCGCAGCGGATATGGTTGTGCAGCCGGCCCGGAAGACGGTTCTTCTCACCGGATACACCCGGAGCGATACCACTGTTACGGTCTCCTCCGAGGTTTCCGGACAGGTGCTCCGGGTCAACTACGATGTGGGCCAGCCCGTCGGCGAAGAACCGTTCTTCGAGATTGACCCGACCTTTATCGATTTCCAGATTGAAGGCATCCGCCAGTCCATCCGGAAAGTCTCGTCCGCCCTGGAAAAGAATGCGTCACGGGTCACTTATCTTCAGAAGGAATTCAGTCGATACGACCGGCTGTTCCGCATTGACGGGGCCACGGAAGTCCAGCGGGACCAGGCACGGGAGGAACTGAATCAGACCCGGCTGGAAGCTGATACCCTCGCCGCCGAAAAGGCGGCCCTGACAGCCACCCTGAACGAACTGCAGGAGCGGAAGCGGCGTCACCGTATTTTTGCCCCGGAAGGCTGGATCGTCATCGAGCGGATGGTGGACCCGGGCGAGATTGTTACCGTCAATACCCCCCTGGCCCGGATCGGCGATTACCGGACACTTACCGTGCCCCTGTCGGTCTCCGGCGAGGAACTGGCCGCCATCCGCAGTCTGCCAGCGGTCTTCCCGGCACAGATTGAAGGGGAACCGGTCAATGCCCGGCTCGACTGGGTCAATCCGGAATTCAATGAAAAAACCCGTAAACTCGGCCTGGAACTGGTTCTGGTCGACTATACCGGAGAACGGCGGGGCGGACTCCGGTTTACCCTGCCGCTGGAGATCCGGAGCGCCGGTGTCCGCGTACCCCGGGCCGCAGTGGTGAACCGGTATGAAAATCCCCGCGTCACCCTGACATCGACCGGTGAAACCATCAGTGTAATGGTGCTGGGCGAAAGCGACGGCGACATTACCCTTGCCGAAGACCCGCGCCTTCCGGTCGGAACGGAGTTGTCCGCACCATGAAATCCGTCATCAAATATTCCATCCGGCAGACCGTTTTTATCAATGTCGTCTTTGTCATTCTGGTGCTGGCGGGAGGCTTTTCCCTGTTTACGATTCCGGTGGAGAACATGCCCACCGTGGATATGGGCAAGGTGTTCATCAGCACTGTCTGGTACGGGGCCTCGGCGGACGATGTGGAGCAGCTGGTCACGGTCGAGATTGAAGAGGCCCTGGATGCACTGGAGGATGTGGAGTATATCAAGTCCGACTCCTACCGGAATGTCTCCTCGATTCTGGTCAAGTTCAATGACGATATCGATTACAAGGACCTGTACGACGAACTCCGGTTTCTGGCGCTCAACATCAAGGACGAGCTTCCGCCCGGCGCGGATGAGCCGGTCTTTTCCTATATCGATACCAAAACCTGGCTGCCGGTGGTGGTGGTCAACCTGACCGGCAACCTCCCCCAGAAGAGTCTGAAACTTCTGGCGGAAGAACTCAAGACCCGGCTGGTGAATGTTTCCGGTGTCCAGAATGTGGCGATCGAGGGAGAATTCGACCGGGAGTTTCATGTGTCGGTGGATCCGGCCAGACTCCGGAAATACGGGGTCACCTTTGAACAGGTGATCGCGGCGGTGCAGTCCGCCAACACCAAAGTTCCAACAGGACGGTTCCGCCAGGGCGACAGCGAGTACAAACTCGACGCGGGCCGCCGTCTGTCGAGCCAGCAGCAGGTGCTGGATGTGATCGTCCGCCGGGACGGCGACGGCAATTTCCTCCGGGTGCGGGATCTGGTGACCAGCGCCCGCATGAGCCACCGGGATCCCCGGATGATTCCGTCGGTGGACGGGCAGGATACCCTCCGGCTCCGGGTGCTGAAGGAGGAGGGCGGAAACGCCATCGACATTTCGACCCGGGTCAAGGCCATCTCCCGTGCATTTGTGGAAACCCACGCCGCAGAAAACATCGATGTCGTCTTTACCAACGATTCCACCATCGAAATCAACGACTCGGTCAGCACCCTGGGCGGCAATCTCATCCTCGGCATGATCCTGGTCACACTGGTTCTCTGGATCACCCTCGGCTTCCGCAATGCCCTGCTCACCGCCGTCGGCGTCCCCTTTGCCTTTCTCTGCTCCATCATTATCATGAAAGTGGCCGGGGTGTCGCTCAACACCATCAGCCTCTTTGCCTTTGTGCTGGTGACGGGCATCATGGTGGATGACGCCGTCATTATCATGGAAAACGTCTTCCGCCACCTCCAGATGGGGAAATCCCGGCGCCAGGCCGTGGTCGACGGCACGGCGGAGGTTTTTCTGCCGGTCATCAGTTCGGCCCTGACCACCGTTCTGGCCTTTCTGCCCATGCTCCTGATGACCGGTTCCACCGGTGAATTCTTCGCCCAGATTCCCCGAACCGTCACCTTTGCCCTCATCGCCTCCCTGATCGAGGCGCTCTTCATTCTTCCGATCCATATCCTCGACTGGGGGCCGAAGGTGGAGACAAAGCATGTGGTCACCGAGGATGAAGATCCCTTCCATCATCTCCGCAAAGGAATTTTTGCACCGCTCTGGACCGCCTACCACTTTGTCCTGAAACGCCTGCTGGATCACAAGGCCTTCACCTTCATCGGCATCAGCGGTCTTTTTCTGGCGTCGTTGGCGATTCTGGTGCTGTCGGTGACGGGGATCATGCCGCTGATCAATGTCAAGTTCTTTCCCGGCAACTATTTCCGGTACCGGGTGACGGTGGCGATGCCGGTGGGCACACCCATCGAAGTCACCGATGATGTGGTCCGTGAGCTTTCCGGCTTTGTGATGCGTATGGGCCCGGAAGCGGCACAGTCCACATCGGGCAGTGCCGGATTCTATGAAGACCAGGATTACGCCCAGCACTCCGGAAGCCACTACGGCCAGATTGTGGTCACCCTTCCGGAAGACGATGTCCGCAATTTTCCGGAGAATCCGGAAAACGACCCGATCCGCCATCTTGCCTACATCCGCGGTGCGGTGAAGGAATTTGTGGCGGCGCGGTATGGGGATGCCCCCCTGAAACCGGACGTGCGCCTTTTTGAAGAACCGGACGGTCCGCCGACCGGCAAACCGGTCAATATAAGGGTGACGGCCACGACAATGGACGACGCGGTTCAGGCGTCAGACCGGCTGCTGGCCTACATGCGCGAAGAACCGGAACTGGCCCCCCTGATCGACCTGGATGATGACCGGCCCGAAATGCACCGGATCGTCCGGTATGTTCCCCGCCAGGAGGCGGTCTTCGAGTACGGCCTGACCTCCGGACAGGTGACGGCGATGGTGGCCGGGGCACTGAGCGGCCAGCCGGCGGGGCAGTTCCGGAGTGTGGATGAGGAGGTGGATCTGCTGGTCCGGCTGGCCCGGGAAAGTGATCCGGCCGCCGCCGGTGGCACCGGCCTGGAAAATCCCCTGGATGTGCTGGGTGTGCCGGTGGTGGAAGATCCGGCAGCACCCGTGCTGCTGCGGGATCTGGTGGATGTGAAATTCACCACCGAACCAAATGTCCGCACCCGGTACAAGGGCCGTCCCACCGTGACAGTAACGGCGGATATCCGTCCCGATGCGCGCCTCTCTCCGGCACGGGTCCAAGTGCTGGTGGACCGGTTCTTTGCCGCGAACCGGGAGGAATTTTCTGGCGCGACCCTCTCCTACGGCGGCGAATTCGATTCGACCAGCCGCTCCTATACCTCGCTGACCTTCGCCTTCTTCATCGCCGTGCTGGGGATTTACATGGTCCTCTCCTCCCAGTTCAACGACTACTTCCAGCCGATGATGATCATCACAGCCGTTCCCTTTGCCCTCATCGGCGTGGTCATGGGGCTTTTTCTCACCCGGACCACCTTCACCATCGGGAGTTTCATGGCAATAGTGGGCCTTGCGGGCGTGGCGGTGAACGACTCCCTGCTGATGATCGATTTCATGAATCAGCGGGTCCGGCGGGGACGCCCCCTGCGGAACGCGGTCATCGAAGCAAGCGCCGCCCGGATGCGGCCGGTGCTGATCACCACAGTGACGACCATCCTGGGTCTGCTCCCCATGGCCATCGGCATTCCCAGTAAGTCTCTCTCCTGGGCCCCCATGGCGACGGCGTTTGTGGCGGGTCTTGCCAGTGCAACGACGCTGGCCCTCCTGATGATTCCGGTGGAGTACGAGGCGGTGGAACAGGTGAAGGAATCTGTCCGGAAACGGAAGGCGGCCCGGGAGGAACGCAGGGCGAACGAGGCGGCTGGCGGAAAAGAGGAAGGCCGCGTCCGCAATGGTGAGGGAGGGATTTTCCGGCGGAAGCGGAAGGCGAACTGATCGCAGTCTGAATGTCTGAGGTTTTTCCGGATCGAGATCCCCCTGAAAAGCAATATACGGAGCAAGCGGGAAATGAAAAAAGCATTGGACAGTGTATCGATCACTGGCTTCAAATCCATTCGCGCCCTGGAGCAATTTGAATTAAACAAACTCAATATCCTTATCGGCGCCAATGGTGCCGGGAAAAGTAACTTTGTCAGTTTTTTCCGGATGCTCCGGGCCATGTCTGAAGAAAGACTTTCAATTTTTGTAACGGAAAGCGGAGGTGCGGATGGTTTTTTCCTTGGTGGTCCGAAGGAAACGCCCCAGATTGAAGCGCATTTGAAATTCGGCCAGAATGGCTGGAAGCATTCACGATGGGTGAACTCTGGCAGAAGAATATTTTTGACGGAGGCCCTTCCTGTGAGTAGAGTGCTGATGCTTGTGGAAGGGCAAACGGAGCGGGCCATTGCAGATCAGGTGTTTGCTCCTGCGCTGGCCGTGAAAGGTGTATATCTCTATCCCCGGATTGTCGGAAAACCGGGGCACAAAGGCGGCAACAAATTTTCAACTGTGCGGCGGGAGTTGAAAGCACTGATTCATCAGGAACCGCAAAGTACCGTCACCACATTCTTTGATTATTTCCGCCTTTTCAAGGACTGGCCCGGCCTGGCGGAGGCAAAAGGAAAAAAACCGGATGAAGTGCCCGGTATTATTGAACCGGCAGTTGCAAAAGCGGTTGCATCGGTATCGAAAAAATCCGCCGGGAGTGTCCTCACTTCAACGAATGGCTGACAAAACTTGAACAGCTTGACTGACAGAATAGAAGAACATCATGTACGTGGACAAAATCCTCGATCCTGACAACCTCCTGCTGATTTTAAAGTCCATCCAGGCATGGATTCTGCTGAAAGTGCTGCGCCTGGAAATGCTGGTGGAGGTGCTTCTGATAATCCTCGCCGTTCTGGTGGCATTTCTGATCGCCCGCCCCCTGAAGCGGAGGCTGCGCCACCTCCTGGCATCCAGGGACTGGCCGGACCGGCTTCCGGGACGCCTGATCCGGGCGCTGATCCCCCTGCTTCCGTTCCTTCTGGCCGTTTTCTTTCTCCGGCTGGGCTATGTTATCGCGATCCGGTACGGGAGTTCCGGCCTCCTCATCGATACCCTCTCCAGCCTTCTCACCGCCTGGGTCATCATCCTGTTTTCCACTTCACTGCTG
>JBEPXL010000031.1:0-14226 GCA_041641935.1 Desulfobacteraceae bacterium
CGGTGGGGATACCGGTATCCAGTGTAAAATCGGAAAGGTAGACCTGAACACCGGCGCTGCGGTATTTCTCCATCATGTCCAGCGCCATCGGATCGGTGACCGATTCGGGCCGGATCAGCGGAACAGGCCGTTTTTCCCGGCTGACAATGGCCGAGACATGGCGCTCCACCACTTCACAGATTCCCTGGCAGAGCGCCTCTTCGTTGCAGTTTCCGGCGCTGGAGCCGTTGAATTCGTTGATGGTGAAAAACCAGTCGATGGGAAGCAGGGCCGGCTGCTGCTGTGTCAGGTCATATCCCCGGGCCCACCGGAGCGGCATGTCCTCGAATATCCGCCGGGCGGCGTCGAGGTCTTCGGATGTGTCGTTTACCGACCGGGCAATCTGCTCGAAGGCAATCGCACGGTCTTTCAGATTCCTGTGGGTGTCGGTAATGCACCGGTCCGGATCCTGATAGAAGCTGAAAAAACTGTACCGTTCCGCCAGTTCCATTACGGCGCTGGCTTCGGCCTGCCGGGGTGTCGCTCCTTTGCCCATCTGCTTTTTTGTTCCGGTTACGCTGAGGGCGTCGGGTCCGCAGTAACTGATATATACAGGTATATCGAGCCGGCCGTTATCGATCCGGTCCACCCGTTCCAGAATATGCAGGCCCAGACGGTTCAGTTTTTCGGTAAACCGCTGTACCGTCTCTTCGGGCGGCAGGGTCTTGTCCTGATCCGTTGTGACCTGTTTAAAGGCGTCGTTGAGCGTCAGTTGATCGGTCATGAGTCTCTTTCTCCATCTGTTGATCATTTTTTTTCTTGAAAATGACGCCTATGATGCACATTTTCCGACAGATAAAACAAGTATTTTTTTCGATTGACAGGGATGGAAGATATCTGCTAAATAATTCAAATTGTCGTGTGGGGATGTAGCTCAGTTGGGAGAGCGCAGCGTTCGCAATGCTGAGGTCAGGGGTTCGATCCCCCTCATCTCCACCACCTCACTTCTATTGAGACTTATGTCAATATATCTTCACGCAGACCATCCTCAGATCGTTCATCTTTTCCAGAAAAAACAGTATGACAGGATAATGGCAGGGGCTGTTTCCGGGGCCGGTGTGATGGCGTATGGGACGTCGTCAGCCGATGACGCTGCAGTGGTTTCTGCTGAATGGTAAAACAGGACAGCGAAGAGGTTTCTATGTCGGAACGTGTTGCTGAGATTGACCGGAAAACCGGTGAAACAGAGATCCAGATCCGGTTCAACCTGGACGGAACCGGCACCCCGGACATTGCAACAGGCATTCCTTTTTTCGACCATATGCTGACCCTTTTTACGGTCCACGGTCTGTTTGATCTTTCCGTGGCCGCCCGTGGCGACATCGAGGTGGATTATCACCACACCGTCGAAGATGTCGGCCTTGTGCTGGGAGACGCACTGGATCAGGCCCTCGGGGACCGGAAGGGAATCTCCCGGTACGGGAGTGCCGTCACGCCCATGGATGAAGTGCTGACGACTGTGGCCGTTGATCTGTCCCGCCGTCCCTTTCTGGTCTATCAGGTTCCCCATACCGGATACGGCGGAGGCGATTTCGATGTCTATCTTGCCAAGGAATTTTTCCGGGCCTTTGTCAACCGGAGCGGGATGAATCTGCACATCAATGTGGCATATGGGGAAAACCAGCACCATATTATCGAGTCGGTGTTCAAGGCCGCAGGCCGGGCGATGGATCAGGCCGCCGCTTTTGACCCGCGGATCACCGGTGTCCGGTCCTCCAAAGGCATGCTGTAGCATTGGTACAGCGTTCTTCTTTCCTCTAATCCCGAACCGCAGAAAGCGTGAATCTATGTTCCGAACAAGCCGTTTTTTTCTCATTTTTCTGTTGCTGCTTCTGGTATCGGCCTGTGCCCGGCCCCCTGCTGTCAGCACCGTTCAGGTTCCCCCGGATTTTGACCGGATTCTGGTGGTCGGGTTCCGGGACATGACGGAGACGGCCGGCGAGGACATGAGCATCCGCTGTCCGCTGAGCGGAAAGGTGTATGTGGCCGGACCGGTTGCACCGGATGCCGGATCCTTTCTGACCACCAGCATGATGAACATGCTGGGGAACCGGGACCGGTTCAAGCTCATGTCGCCGGAACAGGTGCGCGATATTCAGTCCCAGCTTCTGTCCGGAGAGGGAAATGCGATTCCCGAATGGAATCTTCTGGTCCGGACAGGGCGCAATCTGGAGGCGGACGCGGTGCTTGTCGGCCATATCTACCGGTTCAAGGACCGGGTCGGCGGAAAGTTTGCAGTGGATTCCCCGGCATCCGTCGCTTTTGATGTCCATCTGATCCGGATGAGCGACGGCAGGGTGCTCTGGTCCGGTCAGTTTGATGAAACCCAGCAGGCGCTGACGGAAAATCTGTTTCAGCTCGGCAAGTTTCTTGAACGGGACGGTCAGTGGGTGACTGCCGAGCAGATGGCGCTGGCCGGACTCGAACAGGTTATGGAGAGATTTAATCTGCAATGATCATTATTCCCGCCATTGATATCAAAAACGGCAAGTGTGTGCGGCTGCTGCAGGGCCGCATGGATGCGGAAACCGTCTTTTCCGATGATCCGGCGGCCATGGCCCGGCGCTGGGCCGAAGCCGGGGCCGAACTGATCCATGTGGTCGATCTGGACGGCGCGGTGCAGAAACAGCCGGTAAATCTGGAGACCATCCGGACCATCTGCAGCGATATTTCGGTTCCCGTTCAGGTCGGCGGCGGTATCCGGGATCAGCAGACCATCCGCATGTATCTGGAACTGGGTGTTGAACGGGTGGTGATCGGGACCGAAGCGATCCGGAATCCCGACCTGGTGAAGAATGCCTGCAGGGATTTTCCCGGCCGGATCGTTGTCGGAATTGATGCGCGGGACGGCTGGGTGGCGGTGGAGGGCTGGACCGAAACCACCCGGACGAAAGCCACGGACCTGGCGCGGCTGTTCGAGGACAGCGGCGTGGCCGCGATCAATTTTACCGATATTCACCGGGACGGAATGCAGACCGGGCCCAACCTGGAAGAGACCCGGCGGCTGGCCGAATCCGTCCGGATACCGGTGGTTGCCTCGGGCGGCGTCTCCACGCTGGAAGATATCCACCGTCTCCGCCCCCTTGCATCGGCCGGTGTGGTCGGTGTCATTACCGGCAAGGCACTGTACACCGGAACCCTGGATCTCGGGGAGGCCATCGCCGCCGCCCGGCAGCCGCTGGATTCCCCGTCCGAACCGCAGCAATCTGGTTGACAAACCGGCAGGGGACGCTTATACTAAAGGTTTGCAAAAAATGATTGGTAGCGTAACCCGCATGTTTTACAGGAATTTTTCCATTTAAGGGTGGCGATGCACGGCAGCGTGGCATTCGGCGTGAGAAGAGACACACGATTCCGTTCCGAAATCCTTCCATTCATTTCCATGATCTGACAGCACAAGGGGGCCGGTTCTTGACGAACTACATTCCCGAACAGACATTGACGGAACTCCGCTCCGTTGCGGATATTGTCGATGTGATTTCGGATGTTGTCCTGTTGAAGAAGGCCGGCAAGGACTACGTGGGGCTCTGCCCGTTTCACCAGGAAAAGACCCCGTCTTTCACTGTCAGTCCGGAAAAGCAGATTTTTTACTGCTTCGGCTGCGGTACGGGGGGCAGTGTCTTCAACTTTCTGATGAAGCATGAAGCGCTTTCCTTCCCGGAGGCGGTCCGGGCGCTGGGACGGCGGTACGGTGTTGCAGTTCCGGAACGGGACCTGTCACCGGAGCAGCGCCGTCAGAGCAGTGAGCGGGAGCGCCTTCTGGAGATCAACCGGACCGCAGCGGCGTTTTTCCGCTGGACGCTCCTGAAAAGCCCGAAAGGAGAGAACGCCCGGCAGTATCTTCACCGGCGGGGCATCACCGCAGAAACCCTGAACCGGTTTCATCTGGGATATGCACCGGCTGCATGGGACGGACTGATCCGGTATTTCCGGGGGAAGGATGTTCCCCCGGCGCTTCTGGAGAAGGCCGGACTGATTATCCCGCGGAAGAGCGGAAGCGGCTGGTATGACCGGTTCCGGGACCGGGTGATTTTTCCCATTGTCGATGTGCGGGAACAGATGGTCGCCTTCGGCGGACGGGTCATGGATGACAGTCTGCCCAAATACCTCAATTCTCCGGATACGCCTGTCTTCAACAAGCGCCGTACGCTGTACGGCCTTCATACGGCCCGGCGGCAGGCCCGGGAGACCGGGGAAATCTATCTGGTGGAAGGATATTTTGATGTCCTTTCGCTCCATCAGCACGGGATCGAAAATGTGGTCGCCACACTGGGTACGGCACTGGGGCCGGACCACCTGCGGCTGCTGAAGGGGTATGTGCGGCAGGCGGTTCTGGTATATGATTCGGACCAGGCCGGTATCCGTGCCGCCCTGCGGAGCGTCGATATTTTCCAGGCAGGCGATATGGATGCCCGGGTATTGATCCTGCCCCAAGGGGATGATCCGGATTCCTTTGTCCGGAAAAACGGGCGGGATGGTTTTCTGGAGGCGGCAACCCATGCCCGGGGGCTGATGGCCTTTCTCGCCGATGAAGCCATCCGGCGGCACGGACATTCGGTAACAGGAAAACTCCGTGTGATGCAGGAAATGGCCGGACCGTTGAACGCCTTTTCCGATCCGGTCGTCCGTACGCTGTATATCCGTCAGCTGGCGGAACAGATCGGTGTGAATGAGGCAATGGTGATGGAAAAGATCCAGGGATTCTCCCGGGGGCCGGACCGGCCGCCGGAAGGCCCGGTGTCTGCTGCCGCCCCGGCCCGGTCCGGCGATTCTCCCCGCAGTTCACGGAACCGGATGGAGAGGAAGATTATCGCCATGATGCTCCAGTTTTCCGAGATGATTCCGGAGATCCGCACGCGGAACCTGCTCACCTTCTTTGAGACGGCGGAACTGAAGAGGATGGGGGAGCGGATTCTCGCCGGGGCCGGAGACGGAGTGACGGAGTTTCTTCATCTGTTCGAGGGGCGGGAACGGAATATCGCGGCGGCACTTTCCATCGCCCATGAGCCCTGGAGCCATGAAAGCTGTCTCCGGATTCTGGATCAGTTCGAGTCCAGCCGGAAGCGGAAAAACCATACCCTGCTGCAGAAAATAGAGGCAGCCAGACAGCAGAATGATCAGGCGCTGCTGCTGAAGTTGTTGAAAGAAAAACAGAGTCAGGCCAGACAAAGAGAATAAAAACCGTTTGCAGGAGGCGATTTAGATGTCAGACAAATCCGCTGCAAAAGAGAATCTTGCAGAAACCATCAGCAAGACCATCCTCCGGGATCTGATTACCAAAGGGAAGGATCAGGGATATCTCACCTATGATGATATCAATGAGGTACTTCCCGATGAGGTACTCTCCCCGGAGAAGCTGGATGAAGTGCTGATGGTGTTTAATGAGCTCGATATTGAAGTAATGGAGGAGAAGCGACAGCGCAAGGGGGGAAACAACGGCAAGAAAGCCGTGCGGAAGCCCCGCAGCGAAGAACTCATGAACACCGAGTTCGGCGCGGTGACCGACCCGGTCAAGATGTATCTCCGGGAAATGGGCCTGGTGACGCTGTTGAGCCGGGAAGAGGAAGTCGAGATCGCGAAAAAGATCGAGGCCGGCGAACAGGAGGTTCTCCGTGCGCTTCTGGATACCTCCACCGGCGTGGAGTATATTCTGGGGCTGGCCGGCAACATCGAAGACGGTGCGCTCCGGCCCAAGCACGTCCTGCGGGATCTCGACGAGGGGGATGCCTACCTCGATGAAACCTTCCAGATCGATTCTTTCCTGAAAACGATCCGGTCCATCAAGGAACTCTATGAGGAGATCCGGTCGTTCCGGGAACAGCTCTTTACCGAGACCCTCGAGTCCGACGAACACCGGCGCATCCGGCGGAGTATCAACCGGCGGAACGCGAAAATTTTTGAAATGCTCAAGGAATGGCGGCTTGAGGGCGGCATCATCGACCGGATCGAGGAACACATCCGCCAGGATATCAACTGGTTTGAAACCATGAGCCGGATCATTACCGATGCCGCCGATACCCTCAGTGTGCCGGTGACGGAACTCCGGAATCATCTGGATGGCCGGGAACGGTTTGTCGCCTGGGTGAAACAGAACTGCGCCCTGGAAGAAGGCGGCGATGTGGATGGCCTGTATGAACGTCTCGGCACGACCCAGAGGATGATCGAAGAGCGGGAGCAGACCATCAAGTCCAACTGCCGCAACCTGAAACGGATCATCGCCGGTGTGGACGAAGGACGGCGGAAGGCCAAGGCGGCCAAGTCCGAACTGATCAAGGCAAACCTCCGGCTGGTGGTCTCCATCGCCAAGAAGTATACCAACCGGGGACTTCAGTTTCTCGATCTGATTCAGGAGGGCAACATCGGTCTGATGAAGGCGGTGGACAAGTTTGAATACCGCCGGGGGTACAAGTTCAGCACCTACGCCACCTGGTGGATCCGGCAGGCCATCACCCGCGCCATTGCCGACCAGGCCCGCACCATCCGGATTCCGGTCCACATGATCGAGACCATCAACAAGCTGATCCGGACGTCCCGGTATCTGGTCCAGGAAATGGGCCGGGAACCGACGCCCGAAGAGATCGCCGAAAAGATGGAAATCTCTCTGGAGAAAGTCCGGAAGGTGCTGAAAATCGCCCGGGAACCCATTTCCCTGGAGACGCCCATCGGCGAAGAAGAGGACAGTCATCTGGGGGATTTTATCGAAGACAAGAAGTTCATGCTGCCCTCCGATGCCGCGGTCAGCCTCAACCTGGCGGAACAGACCCGGAAGGTGCTGGCCACCCTGACGCCCCGCGAGGAAAAGGTCCTCCGGATGCGGTTCGGGATCGGCGAAAAGGCGGATCACACCCTTGAAGAAGTCGGACAGGATTTTGCCGTTACCCGGGAGCGCATCCGCCAGATCGAGGCCAAGGCGCTGCGGAAGCTGCGTCATCCGACCCGGAGCCGGAAGCTCAAGAGCTTTATCGACTACTAAAATCTTGACAAAGCCCCTTACCGGCGATATTTAACCGGAAGCGGCTTGTGGGCCCATAGCTCAGTTGGCAGAGCCACCGGCTCATAACCGGTCGGTCCCTGGTTCGATCCCAGGTGGGCCCATTCCTTTCAGGTAAAAAGGCGTGGTCTGCTGATGCAGTCCACGCCTTTTTTGACAGAGAAGACGCGAAGAGGTTTCTGCCACAATGACCACTACCATAGCCGATATGGCGCGCCTGATGGAAAAGATCGCCCCGGCGCGTCTGGCGGAAGACTGGGACAATATCGGTCTGCAGGTCGGACGGATGGACTGGCCGGTCCGGACGGTCTGGATTGCCCTGGATCCCCTGCCCGAGGTTGTCACCGATGCCTGCCGGGCATCAGCCGACCTTCTGATCACCCACCACCCCCTCATCTTCAAACCCCTTAAAACCATAGATTTCAGCACCACCATCGGCGGCATTATCGATATGGCAGCCCGGCACCGGCTGGGTATCTTCGCCGCCCACACCAACCTGGACAGCGCCCGGGGCGGCATCAACGATGTGATTGCAGAACGGATCGGTCTCCGGGATACCACTGTCCTGAGCGGTGAAACCGAGCCGGAAAGCGGCCAGGGCATCGGCCGGGTGGGCCGCCTGGAAACACCGATGCGGCTGGATGATTTCGCACGGAAGATCAAACAGGATTTTTCCCTTGCATGGCTCCGGTATACGGGAAATCCGGAGTGGACCGTCCGCCGTGTCGCCCTCTGTTCCGGCAGCGGCGGCAGTCTGATGAAGGATTTCTTTGCCTCCGGGGCCGACGTCTATCTCACCGGCGATCTCCGGTATCATGATGCGCGGGATGCGGAGAATGCCCGGCGGGGGCTGATCGATATCGGCCATTTCGCTTCGGAACACCTCATGGTCGACGTCCTGGCGGGCCAGCTCGAAACACTGCTGGAAAAGGAATCGGCGGCGGTTTCCGTTGTCCCCTGTCGTCTGGAACAGGAGCCGTTTGTGTATATGGAGTGACGGCCGCTGCCGCAGCGGGTGGTAGGGGGAGGAATCATCCGCCGGAACGGCAGCAGAACAGACCGGTTGTCCCTGATTTCCGGCGGCTGTCTGAAGACAAACTGAATGTACAAAATATTTGGAATCGAGGAGAATGAAGGAACAGATTGAGACGCTGATCCGACTTCAGCAGATAGAAACCGAGTCTGAACGTGTCCGGGCGGAACTGGCGGTAATCCCGCGGAAGACGGAGGAACTGGAAAACCGTCTGGCCGCATTTGAAACCGCCCTCACGGACGCTGTGGCACATCATGACACCCTCCGGAAAACCTACCGCTCATCCGAAACGGATCTGCAGACCAATGAAGCCGCCATCAAAAAGAGCCGGGAACGTCTGGGAACGGTCAAGACCAACAAGGAATATCAGGCTCTCATCCGGGAGATCGAAGACACCAAACGGCGCAATGCCCGGCTCGAGGATGAAATGCTCGGCCTTCTGGACGAAATCGAGGCTGCAGACGGACAGCGAAAGGAACGGGAAGGGGAAATGGTGCAGTTCCGGGAGCATATCGCGGCAGAAAAGGAAACCCTTGATGCCGCCGGTGCCGCCCTACAGGAAAAGCTCGCCGGTCTGGACGCGGACCGCGAATCGGTCGAAAAACGGATGGACCCTCCAATTCTGGAACAGTTCCGGCAGGTACTGAAGCGGGTCAACGGTCCTGCTGTCGTGCCTGTCAGGGGAAGGATATGTGACGGATGTAACATGAACATCCCCCCCCAGATGCGAAATGAACTCTCCCGGCATGACAGCTTGAAATTCTGTCCGTTTTGTCATAGAATCATGTACTGGGAAGAAAAGGTACCGGAGTAGCCGGACGGTCGCCGGAACTTATGGTTCCGGAGGAAAGTCCGAACACCACAGGGCAGGGTGCTCCGTAACGCGGAGGCACGCACGGCGTGACGGCAAGTGCAACAGAGAGCAGACCGCCCGGTCCGGACGATTCATCGTTGCGGGACCGGGTAAGGGTGAAAGGGTGCGGTAAGAGCGCACCAGTTCCGCGGGTGACCGGGGAAGCTGGGTAAACCCCACCCGGTGCAAAACCAAATAGGGGAGTGTCTGAGGGTGGCCCGCCCGAGCTCCCGGGTAGGTTGCAGGAGGTATCGGGTAACCGATATCCCGAGATGAATGACCGTCGTCCCGCCGCCGGCGGGATTACAGAATTCGGCTTACAGGCTGCTCCGGCCTTTTTTCCCGTCATTCCTGTCCGCACGATGGGTTATTGTTCACTTCCGAAATCCAGAAAGGACGCTCAGAGTGAGGCCATGATGGAAGCGCCAGAGATTGCCCGCAGCATATCCTTTAAGGAGAAGGTCCGCCTCTTTTCCCATGATTACCTCAAATGCTGCCTCTTCATCGCCGGGCCGGACGCGCCGCTGCACGGGTACGCCTTTACCAAAGAACTGTATTCCAAGCTGGTGGGAACCTCACAGGTTCTGGAAGATTTTCTGGATTTCCATGGCGCCAAAAGCAACAAGGAGTGGTTTTTCTACCGGGAACTCTCGGCTGCCATTCGCCATCTGAGCCTGGGCGGGTACGCCCAGAAACATATCCTGAACCGCCTTGTGTTTTATAATCTCAAAGACACCGAAGCCTTTGAAGCCGAAGGAAAAGCGACCCTCGATTTTCTGACCAGTTCGCTCCGGAAAGTCGCGCCGGTGATTCTGGAAGAGGCCCGGAAGCTCAACATTCCCGTTCCGGAAAAGGGATTTGCGTCGACGGATTTCCCGGGTATCATGACCAGTGAACGGCTGGCCTATGACATCGACACCGAAGGGGTTTCCCACGAGCAGAAAAAGCACATCGTCAAGGTCGCCAGCGAGTTTCTCAATATCGCCGGCCATTTCGACCAGTTCAGTTTCTATGAACCCTACGATCTGGAAAAGATCCGGAGTCTGGTTCCCGATACCATCAACGAGGTGGAAATCCGCCGGTATGAAATGCTGGTCCACAATCTGCAGTCCTCCTTCGACACCTATGTCAATCACGGGGGGTTTGCCAACGGCAACCTGAAGCTGAAAGACCTTCGCAGTTTCTTCTCGGTGGTCTTCCATCTGCTGCAGACGATGGGCCGCCTCCTCCATTTTTATGAACGCCACCTCCATGACGCCGGCTGCAAGGACATCTACAACCAGGTCCGCAACCACCTTTCAGAGCTGATCAACCCCGAGATTCTGCTCGACCGGACCATCAATTACGGGCTCTATTATACCTGTCATTTCCTGGCCACCGGCAAGTCCCTGGCCCAGGAGGTTCTCAATGCCAATATCGAACGGGACGCCATCCGGGTCGGCATCCCGGTGACCCGCGGATTTCACAGCCGTCCCAGTCTTCTGGTGGCAAAAATCGTACGCCACTACGGCGGTCAGGTGGAACTCTGCGCGGGGGGCGGCCGGTTCGATGCCAGCAGTGTGCTGGATATTCAGTGGGCCGGGGGCAAGATTCAGACTGAAAACAGCACCGAGGTGGTCTTTGAGGGGGATGCCCGTGCGCTCCGGGATCTCAGGATCCTGGCCGGAGTCAACTACGGTGAGGATGCCATGGGAAACGGAATTCCCCTGCCCAGGGAACTCCAGTATCTGCGGGACTGACCATGCCGGCCCATGCCATCATCGTCGCCGGCGGCAGCGGCCTCCGCATGAATACCCCGATCCGGAAACAGTACCTTCCCCTGGCGGGACGGCCCGTCCTCTGCCATACCCTGTCCCGTTTCAGTGCCTGCGATGCCGTAGACGGCATTTATCTGGTGACTCCTGAAGCTGATTTCGACTTCTGCCGCCGGGAGGTGCTTGCCCCGCTCCATCTCCGGTTTCCGGTTTATCTGGTGGCGGGAGGGGCTGAACGGCAGGATTCAGTCTACAACGGCCTCTGCGCAGCCGGAGAAACGGCCAAAAACGGTCTCGTCGCCATTCATGACGGCGTTCGTCCGTTTGTTACCGCAGAGGAGATCGGAACCTGCATCGCAGAGGCAGAGCGAACCGGGGCCTGCCTGCTGGGAATTCCGGCTGCCGATACCCTGAAGCAGGTCCGGTCCGGCCGGGTGGAGACAACCCTGGACCGAAGCCGGATCTGGCTGGCCCAGACGCCCCAGACCTTCCGGTATGACCTGATCCGTCAGGCCCATGAAAACGCCCGGAAGGCAGGGATTTCCGGAACCGACGATGCCGCCCTGGTCGAGTACCTGGGACATCCGGTCACGATGCTGCCGGGCAGCCGGTTCAATATCAAGCTGACGACGCCGGAAGATCTCCGGCTGGCGGCGGCGCTGATGGATCTCAGCGGCGGGAAAGGAAGGTTTTAATCGCCCCGGCGGTTTCCGCCACGGTTTCCACAGACCGGATGAGGCCGCGGTCCGCATACCCTTCAAAGAAATCTCCCCCCCTGAAATTGAGAAGCACCACCGGCCTGCCGTACTTGAGCGCCAGCGCGATTTCCGAAAGCGTTCCCATTCCACCGGCACAGGCCACCACCACATGACTTGTTAGGATATTGATACAGTTCCGGGCGCTTCCTATGCCGGTCAGCACCGGAATCTGCACATGGGGAGCGGCATGGCGGTCGTGGTCGTCGGGCAGGATACCGATGGTCAGGCCCCCCGCCTCGGCAGCCCCTTTGGCCGATGCGGCCATGATCCCGGCGTTCCGTCCCCCGTTCAGGAGCACCCATCCTTCCCCGGCGATCCGCTGCCCCAGAAAGTAGGCATCGGCCATATCCGCAGCCGTAGCACTGCCGCCGCCCATGACACCGATAATGACAGGTCGTTTCATGATTCCGGTTTCCTCTCCTGAATGTCTTTCACGTTGAATATTTCGACCGGTTTGATTTTTCCCTTGATCTTCTGGGGCGGACGTTTTTCTGCCGTCAGAAGGGGACCGAGCGTATCATGGACTGCCCGGCTGACGATAATTTCACCGGATGCGGCCAGGCCGTTGAGGCGGGAGGCGACGTTGACGGTATCGCCGATGACGGTATATTCCATTTTCATCTGGGAACCGATGTTGCCGGACAGGACAATACCGGTATTGATACCGATGCCGACCACATCCAGAAGGGTATCCTTATGCTGTTCGGCCTTTTTCCGGAACCGTTTCTGCATTTCAACAGCCGCCCGCACCGCCCGTTCCACATGATCTTCATAAAAAACCGGAACCCCGAACACCCCGAGTACCGCATCGCCGACAAACTTGTCAATATACCCCCCGTGCCGGATAATTTCCTCGGAGGCGATCTCGAAGTATTCATTGAGCCGTTCCACGACCGCTTCGGGCTCCTTCATCTTTGCATAGGAAGTAAATCCGCGAATATCGGTGAACAGGACCGTCGCCTCACTGCGGCGGCCCTTGAGCCAGTCGCTCTGGGGGTCCACCATGATCATTTCCAGCACTTCGGCCCCCACATACTTGCCGAAGGACTTCTGCATCAGGGATTTGATCCAGAGTTCCCGGCTCATCTGGTTGAAGGCAATGGCCAGGTTTCCCAGTTCATCGTTGCGGATATCATGGACCTTGTACTGGTAGTTTCCCTTGCGGATTTCGCGGGTGGCAAAGACCAGATCCGAGATGGGGCGGGAAAAATGAAACCCCAGCAGAATCGCGGTGATGATGCCGACGCCGGTGACCCCCAGGCTGACCAGGAGTACCGAAAGATTCTTTTCATGGATCAGCCGTTCAATGAAATCCAGAGAGACCCCGACATGGACCTCCCCCAGTGGGGTTCCCTGCAGAATGACCGGCCGGTTCAGGTTCAGCAGGTGTTCTTTGTCTCTGGAATAGTAGTCGAAATAGGTAATCGGGTCATCCTCGGTTTCTCCGCGGACATTGTCGAAAGGGATATATTCTTCGCCGATCCGGGTATGATCCGTGTGGGCCATAATATTCCGGTTCCGGTCCAGAATCATGGCATAGCGGATGCCCTCCACCGCAGTCGCTTCATTGATCAGAGTATTCAGCTGCAGGACATTGTCTTCCAGAAGGAGAATGCGGGCATTGTTGGCAAAATAGTTGAGACTGACCTTGCCGATCTTGACCGTCTGCTGATAGAGTTGTTCCCGCTGCTGGTTGATCATGATCAGGCTGAGGGAGAAAATGGTCAGCGCCACGATGATGGTCATCATAATGGCGATCTGGAGCCAGATCGGCACCGGATGGGCCGTCAGGCGGTGAAAGATGCTCCCGTACTTCTTGCGGATCAGATCTTCCACATTTTCGGACAGGGAGTTGATCGAGAGGCGGTAGTGCTGGTTGATCGCCTGAACGACATCGTATTCGGTGGCGTAGCCGAGCTCGACCAGAATCATGCCGACCTGAACCGGATGGGTCAGCTGATCCCGCCGTTCCCGCTGAATTTCCAGGGCGCGTTCCAGCTGCTGGTCCGTGATGAGATGTTTCTGCTTCAACAGCCTGCCGATCAGGGTGCGATGGCTGTCTTCGGGTTTGAGAAACAGGTTTTTCAGTTTGGATATCAAGGTTTGCCTGAGAAATGTCGGTGATGCCATCGCGGATGGGATTCACCGGGATTGAAGGGGATGCCATGGCCGGCGCCGCAGCACTGCCCTGTGAAATTGAGGAAGTATAAAGAGGCATCTCCATTTTTGCAAGATGATTTTTGTTTCCGGCAACCGCCGGCGCCGGTCCTGCGGCATGCATGAGACCGCAGGGTGCGCTATCTGCTTGACAAGTGCGGCGGGAATCAATAGATTTTATACCTTTTACGCGAACAGAACGGAAGACGGAGGATACGGCGTGAGTGTTGAAGCGCTGAAAGCGCAGATCGAAGAAAAACACCTGCTGGTCAGCAGTATCCGGGAGGAGATCGGAAAAGTGCTGGTCGGACAGCGGGATCTGATCAACGGGCTGCTGATCGGGCTGTTCACCAAAGGCCACATCCTGATCGAAGGCGTGCCGGGGCTGGCCAAGACCAGTGCCGTCAAAGCGCTGGCCGATACGGTGCAGGCCGCCTTCAAGCGGGTGCAGTTTACACCGGATCTGCTGCCGGCCGACCTGCTCGGAACCGAAGTGTACCGGCCCAAGACCGGGGACTTTACCATCAAGAAAGGGCCGATTTTCCATAACATCATCCTTGCCGACGAGATCAACCGGGCGCCGTCCAAGGTCCAGTCCGCCCTGCTGGAAGCGATGCAGGAGCGGCAGGTGACCATCGGGG